>JAAZON010000349.1 GCA_012797725.1 SAR324 cluster bacterium
CGGTCTGCTTTCATAAAACATTTCTTATTGTCTTTTTTAGCCGAGAAAGCTTTCTCTGCACATCGGGCTACACCTGAGCGGAAAGGGCTCAATGGATGCCTTTTTACTTGCTACAGGACTAAGATATAGTTTAAGTCTTGGGATGATGAATCTGACAAAACAAGCGAAGATTAAACGTTATGACAAACAAAGACTCAAAGGCTAAATCCGAAGCAATGCGCAAGTTTAAACATAAACTCCAAATCTACTCTTCTTTTTCCCGTACCAAAGAAGAGTTTAAATCTATTCGCCCAGGAGAAGTTAGGATGTACGCTTGCGGGATCACTGTTTACGATGAAGCCCATCTTGGACATGCTCGGCAAGCAATTGTTTTCGATGTGATCAGGAACTACCTCGAATATTGCGGATATAAAGTTAATTACGTCAGGAACTTCACTGATATCGACGATAAAATCATAAAACGTGCTGCAGAAAAGAATATCAATCCTATGGAACTCAGTTCCTTTTACATCAAAGAAACAACGCGGGATCTTCTAGCCCTTAAAGTTCCCTCTGCAACTGCAGAGCCGAAAGTGACTGATCATATCCCTCAAATAGTAGAGTTCATACACGGACTAATCCAAAAGAACCATGCTTATGTACATAGTGGCGATGTCTTGTTTGACGTGACTTCTCTGGCAAGCTATGGAGCGCTCTCTCACAGACAACTGGCAGATTGCATAAACGCCGATGAGTCTTCTGGAAAGAGAAATCCACAAGACTTTGCTCTCTGGAAAAAAGCTAAAGAAGGTGAGCCCTCGTGGGAATCACCCTGGGGCCCAGGTCGGCCGGGTTGGCATATTGAGTGCTCAGTGATGGCAAGAGTATATCTCGGAGATGAGCTTGATATTCACGGCGGCGGTATCGATCTCCTTTTCCCCCATCATGAGAACGAACGTGCGCAAAGTGAGGCTCTTACAGGTAAAACATTTGCCCGATATTGGGTTCACAACGGTCTGGTCAACGTTAATGGACAGAAAATGAGTAAGAGCTTAGGGAATTTTCTAACTATCAAGGACGCTCTTGCTCTATATCCCGCAGACGTAATCCGCTACGCAGTTCTTAGTCTGACCTATTCTGCCCCCATGGATTTTTCTGACGAACTCTTAAGAACAGCAACAAAACGTGTGCATTATTGCTACCGCACCGTGCTCCGAATAAAGGAATGCATGACCTCACAAGAGGAGTTAAACATCAAGAGTAAAAAAGGTGAAGAGTGCGCTAGGAATTTCATGTCAGCGTTCCTCTCTGCAATGGATGATGATTTCAATACTGCTGCATCAATTGCAGCGCTTTCGAACTTGTTAAGCGAAGCAAACGAAATACTTGATTCGAAACAAGATAATGCATCAAAGATTGCTTTCGTCAGAGAAATTTGGATATGCATAAATGAATTTGCGAAAGTATTCCACATGCTGGATGAAGAGCCTTCTTGCTTCCTTGAAAATCTCAGGATTCGTGTTTTGAAGATTAAAGGCATTTCCAAGGAAGAAGTTGAAAGACTCATTGCAGAGCGTCAGGCTGCAAAAGCAAGGAGGGACTTCGCGAAGGCAGACGCTATCCGAAATGAATTAAAAGAATTTGGGATAACGCTTCAAGACAGACCTGGGGGAATTGTTCACTGGGATGTTGTTTTTGATTAAAAGTTAAATGAAGCCAATCTGAAACGACCGGCATGTAAGACTTGAAAATCTTGCATGCCGGTTGTGAATATTCTAGAGCGGTCCTCAAAAGTAATGTCCGCAAAGCGGACTTTGCTTTTGAGCACTCTCGTTGCCGCGCCTCCTCCGCCAAGGCTTCGGAGCCCCGATTCTGTGCAAGCCCGACGAAGCGGTTGCGAAGTCGGGAAGGCGGCAACAAACGATAATCTAGAGCGATTCCCACAGCGATAAAAGACTAAATTCATTAATTATTTTATTATTCCATGGACCGCTCTAGAAGCACACATCCGTTGTTCTTAGAATTTGATCTAAAGCAGCACTTGCCGTTTTAGATCTAGTATTCACTATAGCAATCATTTTATTAGTTGTATTTTTGCTTACTGGTTTGAACCTCTTGCAAATTGCTACTCCATTCTTTCTTATTTTTTCAAGATCAGCTGCAAGTGCATTGAACAAGAGGTTGTTATTAACAGTCGTGCAATTACTCATATTTTTACAAGTCAGAATTGCATCTGGAATGTTCAGGGAATTAAAGTTCATATTGCGTAAAAGAGCTTTTATTACCCGACGGGCTTTGAAGGCAGGCTTTAGCACTTTAGCGCTAAGCACTTTTTTGTTTTTAGCATAGAGATGCACTCTTTTTGCGCATTTAATGCCCATTCCACCTGCTTTATTGGCACTATTCACGAATGTTGCTTTCTGAGCAACATAATCCTTAGATTCACATTTCCCTATCTCTTCAATGGTAGCTTCAAAAGTCACGTCCTCGTCATCTAATAAGAGTCCTGAGACTCCCGCAGGTGAAAATGTGAACTTCTTTTCGCTTGTCTTGCTCGGGATTAAGTTGAAGTTTAATCCCTGTTCGAGATTCTTAAATTCGAATGCTCCGTTGGAGTCAGTTATTTGAATCCCCATACTTAGCTCTTGAATCGTGACGCCAGCAAGTGCCTCTCCGTTTTTACTTAAAACAAGACCCCTAAGACTAAGATCCGTGCGATGGCATTTAAAGTCAGCAATTGCAAAGTCTTGGCCATACGCCTCAATGATTTTAGCCTCAGAGCAAATACCCCCCTTGATAGTCGCTTTCACCGTATATTCTCGTTCTTGCTGCAGTCCGGCAAAACTAAATCCTCCCTTGGAGTCACTTCTTGTTGATTTGCTAAATCCACCCGATGTGATGAATATTTCAGCGTTGCTTATTGGACTATTTCCCGTTCTGTCATTAGTAACTTGTCCATTTATCGTGAAAGTATCAGGTGTGTTTGTTGGAAGAATTGTAGGCATAATGGTAGGCGGTATAGTCGGTGTCAGTCGCTGTAAACTAACGCTACGTGATATCGTTCCGCTTGTAAGAGAAATAGTATCGTTTTTAGAAATAAAGCCAGTTAACGAATAATTACATTTCGCTTCTCTCAAAATGGCCGATGCTTCAGAATCTTCTGGCGCTATTCCAACATACCATCGAAATGTTAAAGAAGTTTTGCCGTTTGAATCGCTTGTTGCTTCGGATATTTTTCCTTCAAAAGAACACGAAACTTTGACACCGGAAATAACAGGGCCTGCCGCTAATAAACGAGCAGCACTTTGAGAAGCTGAACTCTCAATGAAAGTAAAATTAACAGTGGCTGTTTCATCATAAGAAACAGTAGGAGTTGGTATAACTGGCTGTACAGGTACTGCTAAAACCTGAGAAATAGGCAAACCTACATCAAGAAGCATAGCTATTGAGGCAGCCAATAAACTTCTGAAACATAGTGAATTAATTTGCATAACCTTTTACTCCTAGAAAACCTAAAACACGACACCTTTTGCAAACTGATAGTGTATCCGCAGAATTGAGAATTCTGCTTCAAAAAATATGTTTGTAAACCTTAGTTGAGTTAAAGCTTCAACATATCTTTGGCTTTCATTTTAAGTACCTGAATAGGCTTGTATAATTTAGCAGCTCTAAGGCAAAATATCAGTGTCCGTGAGAAATTTTATTTGGAAGAGCTCATTGTTCATACATTCTAATGAGATTTAAAATTCTTACACTCTTTTGCCTCGTCACTTTCCTTAGCCTTGGACTATTTGGCTTTAAAGGACTAAGTCAATTAAAGACAACAGATTTCAAAGATGAAGCACAGACATCAGAGGTCCTCTACCTTCCAAATGGCAAAGCGCTTAACTTCATAAGCTTCGGCTATCAGAATGTACTTGCAAATATTCTTTGGTTTAATGCCATTAGTTACTTCGGCAAGCATTACCGCTCAGATCAAAACTATCTCTGGCTCTATCACATGGCTGACCTGGTCACTACACTCGATCCAAAATCCACATTTGCTTATGAATTTACAAGCACGATGCTTTCCTGGGAAGCGGGCAAACCCGATCAAGCTGTGGCTCTTTTAAGCAAGGCTATCGATTCACATCCAAAAAATTGGAAATTATGGTATCTTAGAGGTTTTACCTTTATGTACTTCCTGCATGAGCCGGAGAATGCAAAAAAAGACTTTATGGCGGCATCAGAACTTCCTGATGCCCATCCTTTAGTAACACGTCTTGCCTCTAAAGTTATGGCTATGCAGGATAGTCCCGAAGCTGCAGCTGATTTCCTAAAAGGTGCATTAATGACGGTTCGAGATCCTACAGCACGTTTAGTTTTGGAGGAACGACTGCGCGAAGCATATCTTGAAATTGATCTTAAAAGACTTGGGCAGGCTCTTCAATTATTCAAAAGTAAGATGGATCGGAATCCAAGTGATATTAACGAGCTTCTTTCGAGTGGAATTGTGAAGTCAATTCCCAAAGATCCTTTCGGAGGAACTTATTTCCTCGATCCAGATACCGGCGAGATTAAAACCTCCAGTAAGCGCAATGGTTTGTCAAGTTCTCTAAGCAAGAAAGGTAAGTAATATGATACACGAGGCAAGTGACAATGCTCCTATTCTAGAAATATCCGATCTTCACTATTCCTACACTTCAGACTGGTTATGGAGAAAAGTTCCAGCTCTTCATGGTGTAAGTATTGAGGTGCAACAAGGAGAGGCTTTTGGCTTCCTTGGCCCCAATGGAGCTGGTAAAACAACAACTATTAAGTGCATTCTTGGGCTAATTAAACCTTCTTCAGGAAAGATTAGCATCGCAGGCAAACCTAACACTAGTCCGGAGAGCAGAAGAGAGCTTGCTTATCTTCCTGAACAACCATATTTTTACGATCATCTCACTCCATATGAGTTAGTTAAAATGTATGCTCTGCTATCAGGTGTTCAGGGCCGCAACATTAAAAGAGCGGTACAAGAAGCACTTGAAAAAGTTGATGTTGCACCCAGAAGCAGAGTTCCCCTTCGTTCGCTGTCAAAAGGACTGATGCAAAGAGTTGGTATGGCCCAAGCAATTGTGGCGAAGCCAAAACTCTTAATTCTTGATGAGCCCTTTTCTGGGTTAGACCCTATTGGACGGATGCAGTTTCGGAATCTTTTGATCGACCTCAAGAATGAAGGCACCAGCATTTTTATGTCCTCTCACATTCTAAGTGATGTTGAGTTCGTTTGTGACAGAGCATCTATTCTTATAAATGGAGAATTGAAGGGGATTATTGACTTAAAAGATTTGCCAAATAATAGAGCAGGATCTGTAAGCTTTACGGTTAGTAATTATAAAGATGCTGAAGATGCACTTAGAGTTAGTGCGATGAAAGTAACGACTCAAGGCCCACTTCTGACCGCGACATTTCCAGAAAGAAGCCTTGCGGAACATGCACTCCTTGCCGCTCTGGGCTCTGGTGCTTCGCTTGAATCATTTGATTATGACGTGGCAAGTCTTGAAGAAGTTTTCATGGATCTTGTAAATAAATCAAAACATGAAGGATTTACTCTATGAAAAGTATTTTGGTTATTGCAGTAAACAGCTATAGAGAAGCTGTGCGGAGCAAAATTCTTTACACCATGTTCGTATTTGCTATCATTTTAATCCTGGCTGCCTTTTTCTTCGGGACAGTCTCAATAGGAAGCCAATCCGTTGTTATTCAAAATTTCGGACTTTTTGCAATTTCAGTTTTCACGGTCGCATTTGCATGCATATCAGGCTCCAGCTTTCTCTTTAAAGAACTTAAGCATCGAACCATATTTACTGTCCTTTCACGTCCAGTTTCTAGATGGCAATTCATAGTCGGCAAGTATCTTGGAATGCTCATGACCGTGACTGTTATGATAATTATCATGGGAGCTGGCCTTTCCCTTTTTGTTTATGCAATAGAAGGAGCCCTCTCGCATTTATTAGTGAAGGCTTACTATAACATTTGGCTTGAGCTAACAATAATCTGCGCGGCAGCTATATTTTTTTCCTCAATCGTTGTTACCCCTCTGTTGAGGGGACTATTAACTTTTGGAATTTTTTTAGCAGGCCGTTCAGTTGAATATTTATTATACTTTGTCAAAGATCGC
>JAAZON010000350.1 GCA_012797725.1 SAR324 cluster bacterium
ACCAAGAAGCCATGGCTCAAGCCTTAAAGAACGGTCAGGTCGGAGGTTTTGCTGCTGATGTTTTGGATCCCCATCCAGTGACGCCTGATAATCCGCTTCTTGGGCTGCAGAATGTGTTATTGACTCCTCATATTGGAGCTCGCACGGTGGAAAGCGTCGAGCGCCAAGGTATCGCTGCCCTTAACAACATGATTGGAGTGTTAAAGGGAGAAAGCGTTTCGAACGTGGTTTGCGCCAAATAAACTCCTCCTGAGTTCGTCATCGGGAAACCCAAAGATATTTCATTTCCGCTTTCTGCGGTCCGCTTAACCGCTTGTCGGCTGTCTGAGTCTGCTTAATAGGAATTACGTAGCCGTTTAAGTCATTGCGAGGGCACATAGTGCCCGTGGCAATCTCATGAAGTATACTTATACATGAGATTGCCACGCCCCTCGCTACGCTCGGTGCTCGCAATGACGTTCAAGTCCTTAACCTTGCCCCCAAAACCAATACGGAATTATCAACATGTGGATCCCCCCCCTCAGACCCCCCTTATACTACTACTAATTGTAGACAGTATTCAGGACTTCACTCTTGTCGGCCATCTGAGTCTGCCTTACCGCTTCCGCGTGTCAAATCCTGAATACTGTTTCTTACTGTGGACTATAGTCGGGACGGGACACTAATCACCTATTATCGCCACTTCCATGAATCATGTTTCGCTGTTTTCTTGATGCCAACTTTTCAATGTTGGCACAGGCAACATCATCAAGTGAAAGCCCAAGCTCTGTCGCAAGCTGGGCCATGTACCAAAGCACATCACCTAATTCTTTCGCGATTTCACTTCTAATTCCCTCGTCGATTTGTCCTTTACGATCTCTAATGACTTTTTTTATTTTCTCAGATACCTCACCTGATTCACCACAAAGCCCCAGAGTAGGGTAGATGTAATTGCTTCCTTGATTTGGGTAGAGTGCTGTAAGGCGTGAAAGTCTCTGATATTCATTAAAGTCCATATGTTTTACCTCTTTCCTTGGTTATTAGTGAATATTATTCAATTCTGGAAGGAAGAAATAGTCAATCACCCTGGATTGCATCAAGGAAATATTAGTCTTAACCTGGGAACTTTTTCAGGTTGATGAAAAATGTGCTTCCTACACCAACCTCACTCATTACATCGATTTCCCCACCCAACTTTTCCAGGAGTCTTTTTACGCTGGCAAGTCCAATGCCTGTGCCCTCAACGTTTCCTGGATGAAGACGCTGGAAAGGCCTAAAGATTAGTTCGAGTTTGTCTTCAGGAATTCCCGGTCCATTGTCTCTTATCGCTATTATACTGCGTCTTGGATTTTTATCCTCAATTTCGCTGATTGAAATTAAGGGGCGTCTTCCGGGAACGGTGTACTTAAGCGCATTGCTAATTAAGTTACTAAATATTCGGTAGAGCTTCATGCTATCGCCTATAACACAGGGCATAACACCACTAATTGAGACATTAGCATTTGTCGCCTGAATTTGTCCTGACAAGTCATTAATGACGTCTTTGAATACACTATCTAATTCAACAGGTTCTGAGGCACTTGCTTCGGCGCTGATTTTCGAATATTCAAGGACTCCACCTATTAGTTCCTCAAGCCTTGTCGTGGCCTTATTCATATGGTCAAGTATTTCTCTGGTCTCGTCCTTTAAATTCTGAGAGAGTTCTTCTTCAAGCACTCCAATCATTCCCTTAATAGTGTGAACTGGAGCTTTAAGATCGTGAGTTATCATATAGGCAAAATCTCTGAGATCTTTGTTTCTCTCCTCAACCTGCTTCTGATATAGAACACTGCCTGTAACATCAAGTGTTATTGAAAGGGTTGAACAATTTTCCTCTAGATTATCATCAATTGGCACAGAGCGGGTTTCGGCCCACATCTCAAGCCCTGATTTATGGTAGAAGCGATAGCGGAATTGAAAAGCCTCTCCACAGAGAGCTACTCTTAGGGCTCTTTGATAATGTTCTTTGTCTTTTTCATGAATTATTGAAGCAAAAAAATCACCATCATAACCAAGTATTGC
>JAAZON010000030.1 GCA_012797725.1 SAR324 cluster bacterium
ACTAGGTTCTATTGTCTCTTCAAAAAAAAACAGAGCTTCTTCAATTGTCTTATCAAAACAGATTGTCGGGAATATTGTTTCAAGTTCTTGGTTAATGGTTTTTCCTGCTGATTTTGATTGTTGGTTAATGAATTTATCATCAGCCACATAGTATCCAGTCCTTTCTATTGTATATAAAGCCACCGCAGAGCGGTGTATAGCTGGGATCATAATTTTCAAGAGTGTTATTAATGCTCCTAAAGTCTCTCTAACAGCAATATTGGGAAGTTCCATATTATGTAGCAACTTGGATAATCGGTTTAGAGCGATCAATGCAGGTGCATAGTTTGTAATCATGCTGAAGGTCTTTCTAGAACCAACTGGTCCAATATATGTTTCATGAATCGTTGGCTTTACCGGAAAAACTCCTAGTATAACAGGAACACCTGATTTAGTCGAGAATTTCTCGTGCTTATTTTTCTCGTAAAATTCTGCAACAACAGTTCCAGTTCTGCCAAAGTAAGCAAAGTTAACCTGCTCTAACCTATTGTCGTATATATCAATTGCATAATTCATGTGTTCGTCCACTAATGATTCAGGAAGTACGGGAAAATTTTCTGTAAACCTGAATTTGGAACCTTTACCTGCAATCCTTATTTTCACCTCAATTCTGTACAAATAAATAGCTCCAACACAAAATGCAATTACCTCCCATATATCCTCTTTATCTGTACTGAATAAGATGTTGTTTTCTTGCCCGATTGCAACGGGACAAATTTTAGTACTCATACTGGATATAATCTCTGCAATTAGGCGTCTTCTTCCAGCAGTGACTTTTGAATCTGAACCGACAGAAAACACCTCGTTTGGTACTCTTCGCAAATACCAAAGCCATTCGACAGACGAAAAGCGACGGGAATAGTTTTTCAAGTAGTCCACGAGTACTTGATGGCAATTTCTGAAATATGAAACAGCAGCTTCTTTAGCTAAGCACTTAGTCTTGTCGATTTCTTTGTAGAATTGATGTCCCTTTATCAAAGAATCAAGTTCTTCCGTTACTTCATAAAATATACTGTCAAGATCCATATTCATTATGTGAGCGGCAATTACGACAGTTGTTCGATCTGGGTAAGGAATTAAATCAAGATCCTTCTCTTCCATCTCTATCCCTCACTTTTCTAAGGTCCTCTCCAGAGATTTATTAGGAATATTATTATTGAGTCGCTACGAATAAGGAGTGCTCTTAACTGTTCTTCGGTAAAAGGACAGTCTATTTGGTGTACCCTGTTAAGAGTGTCGATGAACTTCAAAGATGCCTTCACATCACTATCCACAAAATCTGAGAGAGGTTCATTGTTGATATTTCTACATATGTACATGAGTCTTGCTCTTTTTGTAGGCTTGCCATTTGAAAGATATTCTTCGGATTCATTTGAAATCCATAACAATACTTCTTTGTTAGGAGCAAGAGTGCGAAGCAAATGATTCCATAGTTCTCTTAATGAAGAAAGAATATGTCTAATACGATCGGTATTAGTTTTTTGAAAAGCTTCATAAGCACCTCTGTAAGGGACAATTAATCCAGGATGAACTTGTTGAAGAAGATGAACACACTCTTTATTTTCCTCTAATATTACTTCTATTAGTTTTTCCTCTTCAACAGCTAGGTGATCCTCATTTGAAATGATGCTTCTCAGGCAATATGCATGAAGAAAAACCTCTCGAGATGTCTGTGGAAGAACGAAAGTGGGTAACTGAAGAGTGTGTTCATCTTCTTCAACAAGTTCATCCTGGATTAATTGTCCCTTACAGAGGTGCTTATGAAGCTTTTCAAAAAACTAATACCGATCGTATTAGACATATTCT
>JAAZON010000351.1 GCA_012797725.1 SAR324 cluster bacterium
CCTTTGAAACCCTGGCTGAGATCAAGGAAAAATTGGCAGCCGAAGCTTCCTTGAAAGATATTTGTCATTTGGCATTGAAGCAGCTGTGGGAAACTGATCAAAAAAGAGGAATTGTTTTTAGCCTGGGTGACTTTGCGCATCGCCATAAGGCAGCGCACTTTTTTGAAGAGTTAGCCTGTAGATATCAATCTGGCTCTGCGTTTGGACGTCCTGATCGTCATAGGGTGAGAGCCGAGTGCTTAAATCACAAACCTGAATCAATTCTCTCAGAAGTAGTTAAGGGGTACTTTAGAAGAGATGAAGATGTTTTGCATACCCTGGTTGTATTTACTGGCAATATTCCTAGTTCAACAATTAAGTTTGCAATGCAAATTGCCAAGGTCTCTCATGCTGGCGTGCTATTTGTAGGGGGAGAAGGAGCGAGGGAACTGTCTAGTGCTGCCGATTTTTCGATTCTCATTCCATGTGCTGATGAGAGGCTTATTCTGGCCCTACAAAGTGTCTTTGTTCACGGGTTATGTGATGGGTTGGAACCTGAATGTCCTTCTCCAAATACCAAAGAGGCAGAGCAGCTGAAGCTTCGAAAAAATATTATACCTAAAGCGCTGCTTGAATCAGCTAAATTAGATCGCCTAATTTCTTCTAATAATCTTATTTTGGAAAATATTCAGAAAGCAAGAATTGAAATCGAATCCAGACTTCTGCAAGGAGGATGGCTTTATCTTGCAGGAAACGGAGGCTCAGCGGCCGATGCGCTCGAACTGCACGATGTTTTTTCTGCTGCACACTTGTCTAACGGCCTGCTTCCTAAGGTGAAGCATCTTTTGGATCCTTGTTATTTAACATGTGCTTACAATGATGGGATGTCTCCATTTGCGAGGGAGATGGAGAATGAAAGTTCGGGAAGCGTGTTTCTGGCTTATTCAACCTCTGGAAATTCTGATAACATAATACGAGGGGTGCTAGAGGCAAAGAAGAATGGAGTTTATACCATAGCCTTGACTGGAAAAGATGGAGGGGAGCTTATTAAGCATTCAGATCTCTCCATTATTGTTCCATCTGAAAACACGGCTCGTATTCAAGAAGCTCATGCGACTATTGGTATACTGTTATTGCCTTAACCACATAGAACCTATTATTTCTCTTGTGATATAGGTTCTGGCAAAATTTAAGCATCTTAATTTTAAGTTCAAAAGGAGTCAGTCTTAAATGTAGTTAGTGAAGGGTGAAGCCCTAAGGCTTTGCTGCAAAATGATATTCAGATAAAGGCAAATGTTGCCATAGAAGTTCCTTCTCTAATCGATTCGAATATTAGCCCAGGTCATAGCCTAGCTCTTAGCGCAGACTTGCGTTATGTAGTCTTCGTCTCAGACCATGACCGTTTGGTTCCTAGTGGCAACAATGAAGTATAAGATACTTTTCACAAGGATCTAGTTATTGGACAAGTTATGCTGCTCTCTTCGGATCCCGATGGAAATCAAGCCACTACCCCCAAGTGGTATGCCGCTTGACATAAGTGAGGATAGGCAACACGCTCTTTTCTATTCAAGACGAGGAAAGAGTTTTGCGGGCAGTCACCGGCCTTAAAAGTGTAAGTGAGAAAGCCAGGAAGTAAGCAGATGCCGATAATTTTGGCGGGCTTGAAATTTCAGATGTCATCGTCTTTCAACAAAGACTTGTCAGTTCGTAGGGGCTGCTGATAACTCCTGTTCCGTAGTGAAGGCGAATTAGATAGATTGTTTTGAAGATCCCCTTACGCCATACCGCTTCAGGATATTTAGCCTCCAAATCTAAACCCAAGTTGGGAAGAGGGCGAAAGCTTTCACAGGCCTAAGTATTACAAAGCTTATAGCCTCTCAGAAATCTTCGTAAATTAGCGCTTGAAAGCGACGAATAAGAGCTTTCTGC
>JAAZON010000352.1 GCA_012797725.1 SAR324 cluster bacterium
CTGTACGCTTTTCTAGATCATCTATTTTATTCAGTTCACTGAGCAAGCGGGTCCAATCGGCATTATTTTCTTCACCATCTTTCAGCCATTTGCAGACTTCCAAAAAGACAATAGTAGAGACCTGATCAGCTTGAAGATCAAATATCGATTCCATGAGATCAAAATTATCTTTACTATTGTCTTCAAATGTTTTCAGTAAGAAGAGTTTTATCCATAGATCATTAGTGGTAAAAATAGTGAGCCATTCATTAGGAAGAATACTAGTAATATAATCCGGTAAATCCCGGATTTGTTTTTCAATAAGCTCTTTGCTCTCAATTATTGAAAGTATATCCATCTGTTCATTTTTTAGAGGATCGTCCAATATTTTGAGTGCATCTTGAATCGCTTTCCACGGTTCTATCTCTATTATTGGATCAAGGCTTGAAATGGCTAATTGATGATCCCCCTGATTCCAATACACACAGGCTTTTAAAACACGCGACTCAAGATCATCTTCATCTGTTTTCTGCAATTTTTCAATTATTTTCAAACTTAAATCATAAAATTTAGCTGCTTGTGAGATCTCCAACGCTGTGTGCAGGTCCTTCGCACTTACCTTTTCCAACAGGACCAGATCTTGAATGGTCGCTTTAGTTTCACCGGTAGAGCCATATTGATTTTCAAAGTTCATGCGCTCTACCAAAAATTCAGGAGAAGCCTGGTACAATGCTGCTTCTTTTGAAAAATAAGAACGCACTTCTTCGGGTTTCCCCAATTTCAACATTTGTGCCATATACCAGGTGGAGAACTTTTTATCAGTCGAGCAAAATTGTTGTGCTCTTTTGATTGTATTTTCTGCATCTTCGATAAGGTTTTTATTCCTATACGCATCAGCCAATAATTCATAAAGCATCAGACTTTCATGTTGAACTCTTAATGCTTCATTGAGCAATGTAATAGCGGTTTCTGTCTGATCGGTATTCATTAATGCTTGTGCCAAGCCGACTTGAGCACGCCATAATTCATTACGATTCTTGCTCAATGAATTTTCAAGGATCAATTCCTTGAATTTTTCGATTGCCTTATTGTACAAGTCTTGAAGAGAGAATATTTCCGCTTCGATTAACCCTCGCCAGTAATCCCCTTCCGGTAATTCCTTTACCCTTTCAAGAATTTCAGCCAATGTCGATTCATCAGTTTTCTGCGATCCCAGAGGAAAAGTAGACACTTTGCTTTTTAATGCAGATAAGGATTGCAGCAGGATGAATTCTTTCTTCTGATCATTTCCTTCAGAAATCAAATTCAAACGCCTGTCAGCTTTTTCATATTCGCCATTTTCAAGGAATGCTTGCGCAGTCTTCATCCCTAAAATGGCATGGAGAGGATAATGACGGATGGATTTCAGAGCCAAATCGTAAGCATGGTCAAGTTGTTTCTTTTGCTCAAGATATGAAATAATGGCTGCAATCGCATCCGGATCCCCATTCTCAACATTGATCTTTTCGATCAATGCTTGACCTCTATCTTCTTCTCCACAATCAATCAATGCCAGAATTACCTGTTCATAAAACCCTTTCCGCTCATGAAAGGTCTCGATTGCCTCACTTAATAACTTCTCTGCTTTTTCTTTTTGGTTCAGCTTGAAAAGACAAATAAAGGAATTGATCCAGGCTTGATATTTTGTAGTCCCGGCTGAGATGCACTGTTCGAAATAACTCTTTGCCTGCTCCATTTCTCCCACATTTAAATAGAGATCGCCGACTTCAAACAATACCTCCGAATCCATGCTGGTAAACCCTTTGGGTAGCCCCTCCAAGCGCTGCTTGATTGTCGCGATATCTCCATTTTTCAAA
>JAAZON010000353.1 GCA_012797725.1 SAR324 cluster bacterium
CCTGATCGAAGAACCAATGGCCGCAGCTATTGGCGCAGGACTTCCAGTGACGGAAGCATGTGGAAGCATGATTCTTGACATTGGTGGTGGTACAACTGAAATTGCAATTCTTTCGTTAAAAGGAATCGTATATTCTCGATCCATAAGAGTTGGCGGGGATAAGATGGATGAAGCCATTTCAAACTACATTAAGCGTCGATATAATATTCTGATAGGAGAAAGAACTGCAGAACAGATAAAAATTGCGGTTGGTAGCGTACTACCAACAGGGCAAAATCTTTCTATTGAGGTGCGCGGAAGAGATCTCGTTCATGGGGTTCCTAAAGCTATCGTTGTAACTGAGGAAGAAGTGAGAGACGCCCTGCTTGAACCTGTGAATCAAATATTGGAAGTAATTAGAGTCACTCTCGAGAAAACACCCCCAGAATTATCCTCAGATATTGTTGAGCGTGGGATCACTCTAGCGGGCGGAGGTGCATTAATTAGAAATCTGGATCGGTTGATTTCGGAAGAAACAGGGTTGCCAGTTGTATTAGTGGACGATCCTCTATCTGCTGTCGTAATGGGGTCGGGGGCATTGCTCGACCAATTAGAGTTGCTTAAGGATGTTGTATTACAGTAAAAATAGCTAATTCAGGCACTCCGTTCATGCATGGCTTCAGCTACTAGTTCAAAAACCAAAGTTATTCTCACAGCGTTTGGACTGTTTATCTGTTCCTTATTCCTAACAGCATATAGTGCACAGAACCCAGAAATTGCACGAATTGGATACTATGTAGTAGGTGAAATCTCACGGCCGATACAGGTGTCAATACAGAACATCTTTGAAATGATCGATTATGCATGGAATGATTATTTGTATCTTATCAATGTGCGACAAGAAAATGAAGAACTTCGAGTGCAACTTAAGAAACTTGAATCAGAAGTTGTCGGACTATCAAATGTGGAAGCGGAAAATAAACGCCTGTCAAGTCTTCTAGGATTCGTGAACGAGGCTAACTTGGGAGGTGTGGTCGCTCGCGTAATTGGCTATAGTCCATCAAATTGGCAACAAACAGCTACCCTGAATAGGGGCTATCTGGATGGTATCGACATAGATATGGCGGTTGTGGATGGACGAGGAATAGTGGGGCAGGTCATAGAAGTCAGCCCACGAACGACAAAGGTCCTGTTAGCAACTGATCCAACTAGCGGAGTTGACGCTCTTCTTCAAGAGAATCGGGCAAGGGGGATAATAAGCGGAACAGGTCGTGGTCGATATACTTTGCAATTTCTATCGCGTGAACAACAGGTGCGAATTGGCGATAGGGTCGTGACCTCTGGTGTGGGAGGAATTTTTGCTCATGGACTCCTAATAGGAACGGTGGCCGACATAAAACAGAATAGTACCGGCATGTTTCAAGAGGTCGAAGTCTCTCCATCTGTAGATTTCTCGAGACTTGAGGAAGTGTTGGTCCTGACATATGAGAGATCTAGTAAAGTTAAATGATTGAACTAAAAGTGAAAAGCTTTCAACAAATAATGATTGGATTGGTGGTGACTCTTATTGCGCTGATATTGCAGAGCACACTCTTGAAATTCTTTTTACCAAGTCAATTTATCCCTAATATATGTTTAATTTTTGTACTGTTTCTAGCTTTCTATGAGGTAAGCATAGTAGGTGCTGTGTTAACTTTTCTGGTTGGACTTCTATTTGATGTAAACTCAGGAGTTTTGTTAGGACCCTGGAGCGCAGCTTTTTCAGCGACATTTTGTGTTTTATCTTTGTTATCAAGAAGGATATTTCTTGATTCTTTCCTTGCGTCATCCTTGCTCGCATTCGCAAGTGGAGTGTTTGCAACGGCAATCTACCTGGGTTTTTTGTATCAGTTCCAACACTCAGTCCTCGATATTACTGGATTCTTGACAGAGTGTTTGGTAACTGCACTCATAGCACCTTTTTTTCTCTTCGTCTTTAAGGTCGTTCTGGTGAGAAAGTGGCCGATTTATGCACAACGCAACATAAGTAGTGTATGATGAGGAAGATTTAGTGGCCAATCCTGAGAAACCTCAACTGAATCTTACGCTAAGGATAACTCTTGCTTTTGGAGTTGTTCTTGGTGCTTTCTTCATAATTGCACTTCGTTTGTGGTATTTGCAGATACTTCGAGGCGACTTCTTCCGGGATCGTTCTGAAAACAACCGTTTGCGAACTATATATTTACCACCTCCCCGAGGGTTGATACTTGATCGCAATGGAATAATGCTGGCAAAAACAAGACCATCGTTTAATGTGGAGTTAATTGCGGAAGATTGTCCCGACCCCAAGTCTACCATTGCGAGGCTTTCTCAACTTCTTGCTGTTGATAATAATATGCTTATGGAGCGATTGAAGGATCATAAACGAAGAAGGAGATTTGAAGCGCGATTGCTTCTTAAAGATGTGTCTCGTGATACTGTCGCAATCGTCTCGGCGCATAAATGGGAGCTTCCAGGTGTAATTATCAATGTGGTTCCTACCAGGGATTATCAATTTCAAAGTGTGGCAGCGCATGTAATAGGATACATTAGAGAGATAAACAAGAATCAACTGGAGAATCCTAAATTTGCTGGATATCAGATGGGCGACGAAGTTGGACAGTATGGCCTTGAAGCTCGTTGGGAAAAAACACTCCAGGGTAAACGGGGTGTGCAAAATATTATAGTGAATGCCACCGGATCTAAGGTGAAAGATTTTTCGTTCGAGCCAGAGAAAGCTGGGCACAATTTAACGCTTACATTAGACTTGAAAGTTCAACAAGCGGCCGATTTAGCCCTACAAGGCAAACGAGGTGCGATAGTAGCGATGGATCCAAGGAATGGAGAAATCCTTGCTATGTCATCCAGTCCTGCTTTTGATCCGAATATTTTTACAAGAGACATATCTACAGAACTTTGGAACGAACTTACAACAGGCAAGGGAAAGATTCTCAG
>JAAZON010000354.1 GCA_012797725.1 SAR324 cluster bacterium
CTTTATTAAAGATATTTACAAGACCTAGCACTCCTGAATAGCCCGACGTGAGAAGATTTAAAACCGAGAATATTAGCACTACCCAAATCCAACGAGGAAACATAGTTATTTCTCCTATTTAAAATATCTGACGCTCCCTATCCTTTAGTCTACTTGACATTTACTGTACTATGTATCATAATACACCTAGTAAGAATAGTACGCAAGGGGTTAAAGGAAAAATATGCTTCCTTTCCATCTGGATGAAAAGCCGGGAATTCCTATATCAGAACAGCTCATACAGGCGGTAAAGCGTTCGATTGTCAGGGGCCAACTCAAGCCTGGTGACCAGTTTCCTTCAGTACGTGAACTCAGTGCAACACTTAGAATCAATCCAAATACAGCCCAGAAAGCCCTGAGCGCACTTGTTGCTGACAAGCTCGTAGAAGTAAGGCCTGGTATTGGTTCTGTGGTTGCCCCCCAGACACCCAGACCGTCAGAAAGGACGGAAAGAATCATCGGAGAACAGCTGGAAATTATTGTTGTAGAAGCAATGGCTTTCGGGATTAACCGAGGGGAGTTTATTTCTGCCGTCAGGCAGCATTGGAACAACCTGACTAAGAAGGAGGTAAAATGAGTGTCATTCAAGTTGAAAATTTGAGAGTGACATTTCAAGGAAGAGATGTCCTAAAAGATCTTTCTATTTCGGTGCAGGGAGGGACAGTTTGTGCCTTGCTCGGCCCAAACGGTGCTGGGAAAACTACTCTCATAAGGAGTCTTGTAAATATTTATACCCCTCGTTCAGGGCAATCCAGTATTTTCGGCGTACCCTCAGGAAAACTTGGTGAAAAAGAATTCCGGCGCATAGGATATATCTCTGAGAATCAGGAAATTCCTGACTGGATGTCCGTCGGAAATTTTCTCCAATACTGTGCCTCATTCTATCCCTCATGGGATAATGAATGGTGTAAAAGAAAATTGGAATCCTTCGAGCTACCCTACGACAGGCCCCTCAGTCAGCTCTCACGCGGGATGCGTACAAAGGCAATATTGATTTCATCACTTGCATATCATCCAGAACTACTCATCCTCGACGAGCCATTCATGGGACTCGATCCTATAGTTCGGGATGAATTCATTGACATGGTTTTAGAGTTAGCAATCGAGAATAAAGCAACAACATTTATTTCATCTCACGATCTCTCGGAAGTCGAGCGAATAGCCGATTCGATCGCTTTCCTAATAGATGGAAAGATATCTGCACACCTTCCTCTTGATGAAATACTCAGAAAATTCCGGTTCGTCACACTTGACCTTAAGGAGCAAACTTTCGAGTCTCTTGGTTCTATCGCGAAAGGGTGCTTGAGTCCGAAGCAAGAAGGAGCTCTCTGTCGATTTGTTCATTCTGATTTTGATGGCACCTTAGTGGAACAACTTGCGGAGATCGCACCAAAAGTTGTCGTTTCAGAAATAAAAGAGATGACGCTTAAAGAAATCTACAGAGCGCTCATAGGAAGAGAGGTTTTTTAGGGAGTTGATTAAATATGAACACTTTCAATACTGTCGTAAGGCATGATCTAAAGTCCGTGGTTGGACGCGTTTTTGTTCTGGCCCTTTTGCTCGTATCATCTCTCTTCATTCCTGATAACTATGGATTTTTTATATTCCTCTTTTTTGGGTCAATCGCTGTTATTCCTGCACTTATTCAAAAGGACACTCCAGCTGCCGTCGATAGTTTCTTTATTACACGACCGCTTAACCGCTCAGAGCTATTGGCAGCCAAGACGGCAACTCTTGGGACGCTCTTTATTCTCCTTCCCTCACTCTTCGAAAATGCCAAGCTCCTCTATCTTGGATTGATATCACCCCAAGATTTATGGGAGACACTCCCCACCTTGCTGCTTTTTTACGGAAGCCTTGTATTGCCCCTGATCCTCATTGCCGCTGGCACAAAAAAATTGGCCGATTTTTTGATTGTTTATGCATCGGCTGCATTGGCATATGGGACGCTTATATACTTCTTCTCAATGGAAGCAACCTGGGGCTTGAGGGCATTTTACTATGCACCCACATTCGAAATTGCAAAAGAGCTGCAAGGAAGTGAAGTTTTTGCCGTGAGATTCCTCTGGGCCTCGATCTGCGTGCTAGCACTTTGCACCTTGTATGATTGCTACGTGTTGCGAAAATTCAGCCGTATTCCACTTTTTGTGGTCGGAGGTTTAATACTTGGAATACTGCCACTAATAAACCATGTCGTAACTGTAAAGAGACTCACGTCTCAATTGGATTTTCCCTCAAAACGGCAGGTTGAGATCTCAGAGGCAGAAGCGATTCTTGAAACAAAGAAAATGTCTAATTCGTCAATTTCGTTCCAGGTTCTCAGGCTTACGCTTACCACTCTGTCTGACAGCCCCACAATTGTACATCACCCGATCCGTATGAAGAAATTGGCAATCAGTGATGACAAAGGAAGCTTCACTGATATTCCGGCTCCAGACATTGGATATATGCCATGCGTAAAACAACAGCAGTTGACAGACTTTCTTTCAGATCATTTCAAGGAGCCCATAAAGCTTCTCGACGGGCCGGAATGTCCCTTGGGAACCACTTACACCCTGCCACAACAGGTGTCTCTAGAAAACAATAAAATCGCAGCCATTGAGGGAGAAGCGTATGGACTTGACTATGAGTTAAACATCGAAAAGGAAGTTCCAGCAAATCCGCACATATATAAGCGGCAAAGAGAGACATCATTATTATCTTTTTTCCTGCCCTTCGTACCGCAATACTATTACAGTGATGATATCTCACTTGCTCTGACCGAACGGATGCTTTCACCCTTCATCAAAAATAGCCCAGAGATTCCTACTGGGCCACATTCGGCTATATACGCGCAAAATTATGCCTCTGCCCGAATCTTCGTTCTTGTCAATCGTCAAAGAAAGGAGGCTTTTGCAAGTCGGCGCTCATACATTGGAGATCCATCCTTAAACTGCTTTGTTCATATGGCAACTAGCACAGAATACTTTGTGCAGGGCGAGAATGCTCCTTCAAGCGACTGGCTTAAAGATGCACTTTTTATAAGCATTCGACCGCATGTGTTAGGAGCCTTCATCTCACCGGTCTCGCTCCGGGATGTCTCACTTAAAGTAAAACAATCATCGAAATAGAGAGGTGGAATATGCAGTTAAAACCAAGCATTCTCATGGCCCTTGCAAGTCTCAGGCGCTACCAGGTGTTGTGTGCTGTGCTTGTTGGAGCACTTGCGCTAGATTCTTGGGGAAGGATCTCATCTCTCTCATATCCAGAAGCTGAACTTTACCTGACTCCCATTCTGTTTTGGGGAATGCTTTATTTCGCATTTACTCCACTCATCGTGATGACAGACAGCCCCGCTCTCCCTCAGGCCTTTTGGCATACGCGCCCAGCAAACAGCAATCTGGTTGCCGTATCGAAACTTTTAATACTTTTATTTTTCGGCACTCTGCTCCCGGCATTTGCAGAGGTTGTTGTGATGAAACAAGCAGGATTTCCGTCCTCTGATCTTCCCTGGATTTTTTTGGAGGCGTTGCTCGACTTCCTTAATCCCCTTCTTTTTTTTGCTGTCATAGCGGCATGCTCGTCCTCGATATATCGCTATCTTAGCGGCGTTTGCTGCCTTTGCGCTCTTGGGGGAGCCGTTCGTGGTTTACATTCATTAAATTTATCAACTTTTTCCATGATGATGAAGAGTGAGCCTATGAACTTCACTGTGGGGAATATTTATCTTGCTTCAGTCACAATAATTTTGCTGTTTTTTTGCTACGCAAAGAAAAACTCGCCACTTCGATTCCTTTTATTATTCCTCATGGTATTGCCATACCCAATCTTACGCTATGATTTCCTATCGGTTAAAGATCTTCTTAAAGAGGGACAAGCAGAGAAAGTGTCCTTGGACACTTCGAAAGTGCAAGCAACTTTGGAGCTTAGGGGCCTTGTTTCGAGCCTTGATATATATGGGCTCAATCTCCCAGCAAGAAGACAGGCTTGCCTCGTCCGATTCCAGCAAAATGACAAGAAAGGTACTTGGCGTAAAGTTGATTGTTCAAGACAAATGTGCCTGAAGAGAGATGAGCTCTCAAAGCTCTTAAAAGAAGAATTTAATGTCCCTGACTCTCGGATTCTACGTGATAACTGCAACAGACCTAACGCACTTTCGTTCAAAGAGCCAGATAACTTTGAGGAACAGGGGCTGAACGGCACCGCTCAATTTCAGCTTATGACCCAGAAGCTTCTTTTCTCTCTTCCTGGCAAAGGGGGCAGCGTAGAAAACTATCGACAGATCGTGCAGCTTAGACCTGCTAATTTTGATTTCAACCCCGAACTTAAATTACAACTTAGAGACTTCAATACAGTTCTCCCGCTAGAAGGCAGTCCCCCATCTGAGCTGCCAACCTTCTTTGTGCTTTATAATGAAACGCTCAATGAGGCCTTAGCTTTGTATTTGAAGAGTAGCGCTTGTTTTTCTCCAAAAGTAAAAGAGGAGTCTTATCTACCTGCCTTACTTGGCATCACCAGACCAAGGATGCGTAACGTATTTTATTCAATCCCTCTTTATCAAGATGATTCATGTTCATCGCTCTCAAAGGAATGGATTAATGGGGCTCAAGTCTTTGCCTTTTCCCTTAGAAACGACAAAGTGATTGAAAGCAGTCTTAGCATCCCTAGAAAATCAATTCAGCTTGAACATTGATTTGGACTGTAGGCCCCCGAGACGCCTTGAATGCGAGATTAACATAAAGGAGACTAGGCCAAAGAATCGTGCTAAAATGATAGGAATCATAAGATGGAAACATAAGTTATGCTGAAAGAAATCCCCCGTATAGAAGATGAAAAGGAGAAGGAGAAGGATCCATCAGTGGCCCGCGATTACGCTACTTACCACAAGCTTTCATCTCTCATTTGCGGCCTCAAGCCCTCAAATACAATAATTGTTTCCGATATGACAGGCACCTTGCTTCATCAAACAGAGTCTGGATTCCCAGAGTCAGAAAGAACGCTTATAAAGCAGCTATTAGATGAAGGGGCTTCCCTGGTGCTTGTTACTGGCGATGCACTTCAGACTGTGAAAGACACTTTCCTCGAACGCCTGGATTACAGTGGCCCTGGAATAATCCTTCTTGTTACAGGCTCTGGATACCAAATTACTTCCGTAGAAAATGGAACCAACGAGCTAATTTTCCGCGGGAAAGAGATAGACATAAATGATCGTAAGCAGTTGCTTTCCGTAATTGAAGATTTGATACAAAGTCATTGCGATAAAGATTTTCATTTCACTGACACTCAGAAGAGTGTGTTCTTTCATGGAGAGGGAAAACGATTAGATCTGAAAGAGCAGCTCGATGGGCGAAGTTCAAGATTTTTGGTTGAGATCGTTCCCAATAAAGTAAATATTTATTTTCCTGATTCGCCTCGGTCTGAAGAAAAAGACTCTGAGTTGCTCGTATTACTCGAATCTCATCCTACAGTTCAGGAAATTGCCGAGGAAAAAGGTCTGCATGTAGTTCGTGGGCCAAACTTTGTGGATATTATCAGTTCACGAAAAGAAGAAGGTCTGGCCGCTCTTTTAAGCTTGCCGCAAGGAGTGGCCCTTGAAAGCTCAAGAAGGAATATAGTTATTCTTGGTGATTCGATGAACGACGAGGGAATTCTTTGCTTTAACTGGGAGAGTAGTGGGCAAATAGTCAAGGTATTTGTAGGTGATGATGATAAATTTGTCGCCAAGGTAAACCCCCATGGGAGCCCAAATTTCATCTATTTGAAAGATGAATACATAGAGGGAAGTCAACTGCTAATGCAGCTACTTGCAATAAATATTTGATGCTTAGATTCTTCGATTAGGAAAGACCCTTCTTGCATAGAAAAAAGACTCGATTGCAGGATAAAGATAAAGTGAAACTATTTATTTACCCAGAAGTTTGCTTAAGACGAGAAAGCTGATAATCTAAACTATCGTTGACTGCTCAGGGGCTTCCGGAGCCCGTGCAATCTGAATCGAGATGACGCTTATTTCTGTAACCCAAGAAGACTGTAGTCCTCCAGGAGTTTAACAAAATGCCTATCCCATCTGCCCCTGCTCTGGATGAAAGGTTGAACTGTCTTGACACTTCTAGTGGAATGTACACTCAATGCACCGAGCTTCTGAGAGAGGAAATGGAGCGCCTAGAATCCAAACTGGTATCGATTAAACTTGAGAATGGAAGTACCCTTCAGTACTTAGAATATCCGTCCAATATCGCTTCTCTTAGAATTGCTATTTCGGCGGGATCTATAGATGATGGCTCAGCGAATTTTTTGGAAGAGCTCATTTTGTTGAACATCTAGTAATGAACCAGTATGAAAAATCTATTGCCTCAAGCTCCAACATTCTTGGACTGAGACATAATGGTCGTACCGGGAAAGATTTCAGCTCTTTTTCTGTTTCCACTATTACACCAGGTCTCGTCGAAGTGGCACGCAATATGCTCGATGCTATCTTCAGCGAAGAATCTGTTGAAAACAAAGACTCCATAGAGCAAGAAAGAAGACTAATAGGAAGAGAGATTGAAGAAAATGCCTCAACTCTAAATGCATTGAGGATAACGGCCGAGTACCTATTGACCCTCGATTCAAGCTTCTCTCATCCAGTAACCGGCTTCCCCGAAACTTTGGAAACCATATCTCAGAAAGATCTTGAATCCTGGAAACTTCAACATTACGTTGCCCCAAAGACTGCAATGACAATAGTTGGAAAAATCCCCGATACTCAGCTCTCAGACCTCACCGAAATGCTGAACAGTCTTCCAATAAATGATTCTCAAGATGAGGTCAGTCGACCGCTTTGTCACCAACGAGCAATGTCGAAGGAATTACCTCGACAGTCTAATACCAATCAGCACTGGGTTATGTTTGCCTTTCCAGCCGAAGCCGCCTCGGATCCGACTACAACATCGACGTCCTTACTCTTCGATATTGCAACCGACCCAGCCGGCTCCCGCCTGAGCAGGCTTCTTCGTCATGACACGGGTGCTGCATATTCTTTATATCGTCGAACAATGGCCTTCCGCGATTTAGGGTATTGTGTCTGTGCATTTAAAACATCGGAGAGCCATCATGAGTCAGTGTTAGCAAAAACCAGGGATCTTTTCGAGATAATGCGAGAAAGCGGTCCATCTGAGGAGGAGATTCAAGCTGCGAAACTCAAAATGATAGCATCCCTTATACCGCTGCTCGAGCAGCAATCATCGCTATCCTGTCTCCTTGAAGAAGGAGCTATGTATAAATACGATCCTCTCTCCTTTAGCGAATTGAACTCTAGCTTGGAAGCACCCTCGAGTACTAAAGTTAAGAAACTTACAGAACGTTTATTCGATTCGGAAAAAATGGTAGTCGTTACAAAATAGTGTGGCTAAGTGCTCATAACGAATTGAAATTATGCGCATTTGTCAAGCTGCGGTTCCCACTTCTTTCGCCAACGCTAAAAATCCCTCCAATTGAAACGAATTGTAACAGCACATAACCTCGAAGATCCTCCATATCCATTTTTAGATACATATGAAGTCTAGATATGGGAGATAGATTGTAAGAAGAGGAGCTATTATGGGTATGTACTCGGACATTCAGGAAACCGTTGAGGAAAGGCTAGGAAGACTAGAGGATGAAAGGCGTGAGAGGGCAAATGAAGACCCATGGCGTGTATTTCAACACTACAGTAGAGTGAATGGTGAGGGTTTTGACCTTAGTGCCCCTGAAGATCTTAGCTTTCTCGTAGAAATGTGTGAAGCCGAATGCGGCCAGCACTTCAGTGCCCAAGACAAAAATGCCATAAAAGCAAGATTTGGGTTGTAAGGAAGCTCCTATTAACTAACGTAACACTTAAAGGGGATTTTATTTTCCGTTCAAACAAACGGTATTCCTATCTAAGAGCCGCATATATATAATGCGCCTCGTTCCCTTTGACCCTGGCCACTGCTGACCACTTGCTCGCCAAAGACTTGAGTCTATAGTCAACTGGGGGGTGCAGAACTGTTGCTACGCTGGTTTCGGCATGCAATAAAAAGGGATGAATTTTACATATTCTTGCCTGCGCATCTTCAGTAATGGAAACGCTAGAATCAATAGAGGCCTTCATATGAGGCTTAATGCCGCCAAACGCCCCGTCCATAGGATAGATGTCAATATGTGGAAACCCCAAAGCGTCAGAGCTTATGCGCCTCAAATCACCATTTTGCCTTAATGTCTCCAGTACATGGGAAAGCAACTTTGCCCCCTGTCGTCTCAATTCACTTTTAAGTTTTTTTTGCGCCTTCCAAACAAGAAGACGTGATTC
This sequence comes from SAR324 cluster bacterium, assembly GCA_012797725.1. The sequence continues at coordinate 8,327 of JAAZON010000354.1, forward strand.
CATCTCACCGTATAGATGCGTGGGCTCTTGGCCATAAAGATATAATTCTCCACTGAACTGGAGTTTATTATCATTACTTTCATCGACATTTAAGAATAAGTCTTTTTCCCCCTGCCTAAACGTGAGGCAAGACCTTTGGCCTGGATTTTCACCCCTCTTAATTGAGAAGCTATCGGGATGGTTGATCAAGTCAAGTGCGTTCCTGATTTCAGGCGTTATTAGATCTGCAAACGATAAGGCCAGTTCAGGCAAAGTCCAATTTTTTTGTATTAGGTCTCCAAATCTCATATTTCACCAAGTTATAGTCCAAGCAGCTCATTATATTATGCTTAGCTCACTACACAAATCTTGCTCGATTCCAATAGAATGTTTTTCTTTGCTTCAAGACAAGGCTGAGAGTATTGAACAGTAAGTCAAATGCTTAACTTTTGCCACTCTTATTAGAAAGCTTATCCAAATTATCAAAAATGTCCTCGATTCTTGGAATCAATGCGTTCTTGAGATCTTGATTCTCTGCGGCAATTTCATCAGCAAGCTTTGCTGCTGTTGGGCTACGATCTTGTCCATACGCGCATACAAACACAAACTTCATGGCATTTAACCTATTGTATTTAGTTAACTATTATTAGGTTTAGATATTTTTATGTAACCGTTCATGTAAGTTGCTAACACCCTGACAACACCGTCATTGCGAGGGAACGATAGTGCCTGTGGCAATCCGTAAGTCTAGATTGCCACGCCGTTGCGAGCTCGCGATGATGTGAATGCTTACTATTTTCATAAATTGCGATAAAAGTATATCAGAAGCTATCGTTACTGACGTCGTAGCTTGTAACAATAGTTTCTTTACTATGTTATCATGAATTCATCATGCTACTAAAGCGTCGACTTGCTCATATAAAGGAAAAGGATCTCTGCTTTGATATAAGTCGGAGAGCATATCAGGAACTTATAAAGGCGCAGTTTGGCGAGTGGGATGATTCTTGGCAGAGAGAGCGTTTTGAAGAGAAATGGTCTTCTGGTGGCTTTGAGATTGTAGAACTAAACGAAATCCCGATTGGAGTTGTCTTGGCAAAATGGCTAGAAGATTGCCGTTATCTCGCTGAAATCCAAATACTGCCAGAGTACCAGGGCAAGGGTTTCGGTTCCCACCTCATTTTAGAAGAACAAGAACTTGCCAAAGCAAGGGGAGTGGAATTACGTCTTCAAGTCTTAAAGATGAATCGTGCTATTAATTTGTATAAACGACTGGGCTTTACCATAACAGGCGAAACAGACACCCATATTCAAATGCATTGGGAGCCGAATCGGTAGATAAACTGCGACGACTTAGGCCGAAGTCTTATTGTGCCTTTTTATTTCTTGCTAGCATTATCGAGATAACATGTCTTTCGGCAAGCTGTCTAGCTTGAGCGTGATGACCGACTGACTCCTCGCAAGCTCTGCGCTTAAAGGTACCTGAATATAGTCCCCACCCTTCCATAGTGGCAGCTGATCGAGCATTTGCTCGCTTCCAACCCAACCATCTTCCCCACCAAAGAGAACAAAATAATTCGCGTTCACGTCCGACATGTCACTCAGGTGCCGTGCGACTGCACCATAATTTGCCGAGTGGGGCTTTTTGCTAACCTCATGGGCTGTTTTCATTACAGTATTAGAAGAACCCGCTACTGGAAAAGTCTCAAAATTATAAGCTCGTCCAATCAATTGGACCCTAGAAAGTATGTGTTTAGCCTCAAGACTATGCATATCACTCCACACCATGCTTGGACTGAAATCTTCTGCTGTTTCATAGAAAGCATCTTTTAGCGAAGATCTTAGCAGGTTATCTTCATCGATTTTATCTAGATCTGCTTTTAAAAAACCATGAAACAACGTAGATGAGGAGAGAGCCTTGTAAACATCTTGACCAAAACGTGCACTATAATACTTTTCCATAAGCTCTGCATGAAGAAGCTCAAAGGCATAAGCGCCGTTTGAATCAATTGTATACTTTCCGTCCCAATCATTAATTGCTCTCAGAAGTTTTTGCGCGTTTTCTGAAAGCACCTGCCCTACAAATAGCGCATAGAGTTTCTCGGTTAATATTTTTGCCATCTCATGTGAAGAACTACAATACACATCCATCTGCATCGCCATCAGCTCTTCAAGTCCTAACCTCTCCTGTCGCTCTATAAGCTCTTTGAGGCGTTCGAAACGATCGCTCGAAGCATAGAAAAGCGCTAAGGGGGCTTCTGTCTCCACTGCCTTATTATTTGCTGACACCAAAAAACCTTGAACTGGATTCAACACAGCTGGAAGTTCTAAACTTGTTCTATAACCTTGCCATTGAGTTTCAGGATCTTTTGGATCATGAAGCAACTCATTTGGTTTTGAAGTTGCGCCCATCGGCGCTCTAACGGCAATTAGCTGGCCGATGTTTCCTTCCACATCTGCGTATAAAAAATTCTGGCCTGACACTGCATAGGTTTTAAAGGCCTCGCGAAAATCTTTCCAATTTCTAGCCTGATTTACCTTCAAGAATGCTGTAAATTCATCTGATACCTCATGCCCAACCCACTTCATTGCAACAGGCGATGCTTTATAGGAATTTAGAAACGGAGCATCTGAAACAATCGGGCCAAGACTACTCTCTTTTATTTCGATTTCCTTGTCCCACCAA
>JAAZON010000031.1 GCA_012797725.1 SAR324 cluster bacterium
GAATTCGCGATTTGCCATTGTAATCGGAGGGAACAGACTAAACTCAGTTGATGTGCAATACGAAAAGCTTGGAGGATCTAAAACTTTGATTAAAACACTTCCTGCGGGACGAAGTTCAGACGTGCTGCTTTGGGATACGTCTTCAATTCCTGAGGGAACATACAATATATATACTGTCACAGGTCTAAACACCTCGATGTCGGAAGCTCCGATTGTGGTATCTCACTCACGAGCACAAGATACATCCCTTCCGGTACTTCACATTGATGTACCTGTTAATGGCTATCGATTCCGCGACACGCTTCAGGTTTCTGGATATTCCTTGGACAATGTGCGAATTGCGATTATAGAAGTACACATGGATGGACGTCTTCTTGACTCGTTTAAGCCCGACAGTTTTGATTCGCGAGCAAGGGATGCATATCGGCAAAGTCCATATGCAAGTAGTTCTGGGTTTAACAGGTTGATTGATACATCAACTGAAAATTTTGGCTCTCATAATCTTACGGTAACTGCATATGACACGGCGGGTAATTCCACAATGCATAGCGCAATGCTTACAAAGGCCCTCGACAACCTTACGGCTACATTTTCGCCCCCATTTCAAGAGGCTTCTCCTATTGCGCTTAGTGAGGGCCTTCAACCTAAAGATGGAGGAGGTGGAAAAGGTAGGGCTAAATTAGGCTTGAAAATCTCAAAGAATAAACTCACAGTGACTGCTTTTGGAGGTAAGCTATGTGCGTCAATGAGGCTCTTTGCAAGTATTTCTGCAAAGACTCAGAACACACTCTCCGCCTCAGGGATACTCCTCCAAAGTATAAGTGGTCGAAGCTTGAAAGGAGTGGCTACAAAAATTCCTCGTCTATCAAAGAAAGGAAAGATTTATTTCCTGGCTGATTGTGGAGCAGGTAGCAAAGGTGCTGTAAAAAGTATAAATGCAAGGAACTTTTCCGGTAAAAGGGTTAAGTCATTGAAGAAAGTCTTCGATGTACTTGTGGAGAATTACCGGCCTAGCTGAACTGACTCCGAGGGCTATCTGTTTACTTCTTCTTACAAGCACAAACAAAAGCACTTACTCTTTTGCATTTTCTAATTGCTCTCTATAGCATTTATAGCAAGTTGGAAAATAACTTTCCTCTGCTCCAAGATTGATCGACGGCCCTTCAAGAGTGGCAACTCCATTCACATGTCTTAAGCTCATGGTAGCTTTGCGGTCACAAAATTGGCAGGTGGTCTTAATTTCTTCAATACTGTCTGCAAGTTCCATCATTCTTTTTGAACCCTCAAAAAGATGACTTCTGAAATCAGTGCGCAATCCATAACATATGACGGGAATATTTTGAAAAGTAGCTATGTCACGTAATTGCTCAACAAAAGCCGGAGCTATAAATTGAACTTCGTCCACCAATATACAACTAATTCCTTCGATATCACTTGGTTTGATGCGAGTATCTTCCGAAGCACAGATATCAGATTTTTCCTCAAGGCCGGCTCTTGAGCGAATTATTTCTGCTCCAAAACGATCGTCAAGTTTTGGTTTGACAAGCAGTACCTTCTTGCCTTGTTGACGATAATTATGAGCAACTGCCAACATATTCATGGTTTTAGCGCTTGTCATGGCGCCATAGCGAAAGTAGAGCTTAGCCATTGCAACACCTCTTTCCTGAATGAAAATAAAGCATAGCAAGAGGGGCAATTCATTTCTATAGTTTAGACATGAAGAAGGAGGGCTCTTTCAGGAAATGTTCTGTGTTAGTGTATCTCATTGTTTTTCTTAGTGTCTCTACTGCTTGGTGCAATGAATATTGTGATGATGTTCAAAGCTTGAGTCGAGAGGTAGAGAAGCTTCGAGGGCTGGTTTTCAAAGATAAGGTGACCTGTGTCGTGCTAGACCAAAAGGACTTTAAACAAGCCTTCGATGATACAAGAAAAGTTGAGCAAGAAACGGAGAACGAACGGAAGTGGGAACATGAAGCCTATAAGCTTCTTGGGCTAATGGAAGGGAAGTCTATTGACCCATGCATCAATGGAAACTTCGTTGAAAATTATGAGGCATTTTATGATTATAGTCTTAAAAAACGCATA
>JAAZON010000032.1 GCA_012797725.1 SAR324 cluster bacterium
GTCTATAATTTCCCCTTTTTTTTGGGCATATGCACCCCAAAGAAGAAAGACAACCCCATTTTTCCGATCGCTTATTTCTTTGATGATACGGTCGGTAAAACGTTCCCATCCTAAACTGGAATGTGATTGGGGTTTTCCTTCTTCAACAGTCAGAATCGCGTTTAGAAGAAGAACTCCTTGCCGGGCCCATTTTTCAAGGCAACCACTCGTAGGAATATTCATACCAATATCATTTTGGAGTTCGCGGAATATGTTTAGCAAGGAAGGAGGAAAAGGAACACCAGGCTTTACCGAGAAGCACAATCCATGTGCTTGTCCAGGTCCATGATATGGATCTTGGCCAATTATCACAACCTTCAATTGACTGAAGGGAGTATATGCAATTGCATTGAATATATCAGAATTCCTAGGATAGATAACTTTTCCGATAGCACGTTCCTTCTCTATAAAAGATAGAATACCCCGAAAGTAATCCTTTTCTTTCTCATCCTTTAAAAGACTCTTCCAGGTCAGTTCTTCTTGTGTGGAGCTGAAAAAATCCATTTGACTCGTTAATGGCATATCGGGAACTTTTATACTAGGATCCTCCCAGATTTTTGATTACTGAGATATAGCGAAATTCCATGTAATTCTCAATATGGCTTTTTACTTCTGAGTTCCTCAAGAATATCTGTGTAGGACTGGTATCTTGAAACAGCTATTTTATTTTCATCCACTAATATCTTAACTTCACAACCAGGTTCAAGTAAATGAGTACAATCATCGAACTGGCATGATGCCGCTGCATCCATAATCTCAGGGAAAGCGACTCTAAGCTGAGCTTCAGAAACATGACAAAGGCCAAAGTTGTGAATACCTGGCAGGTCAATCAGAAAAACTCTGCTTCCATCATCTCTATTGTATGAATGGGCGAAGGCAGAGGAGGTTGTTTGTCTTCCTTGGCCGGTTTTCCAGCTTGTTTCTGAGACTCTTGCATCAGTATTCGGAATTAATAGATTGATTAAAGAACTTTTTCCAACACCAGAAACTCCAACTAATGCAATCTTTTTTAGACCTGGTCCTAGCATAAGCTCCCTTAACGCCTCTATGCCGACATTGGTTTTTGCACTGGTATAATAGATATTGATCCCAAGGTTTCTATACGTATTGAAAAGTAATTTGTCAGAATCAGATATTAAATCAATTTTGTTGACCACGAGTGAAAATGGAATTTTCTCAACACCTGCAGCCACTGATACGCGATCTATAAAGGTAGTATTATAAAGTGGAGGAGGTGCAGTCACAATCAAGATATGATCAAGATTTGCCGCAAGGCGTTTTTCTCTCTCAGCAGCGGCACGTTTGAGGCAATTCCTTCTAGTCAGAACCTTCTTTACCACGACATCTTTAGCATTCAGTTCACAACAAACCTCATCTCCCACCACGATGTCTAAAGAGCACGGCGGGTTAAATGCGCTAAAAATCTGGCCATTTTGATCTATGATGTTTACAACTCGACGACTCGTTCGGAGTATAGTTGCGAGAAACGACCGTGAATCAGTTTCTGCGTTCATATAAATAAATTAAAAGTTGAAAGAGCTTCTTGCCCCTTTGACTGAAGCAAGGTGGATTTCAAATTATTAATATAATTTATTGCATCTTCAAAAACTTTCAACCAGTCTACATGTTCTCCAGCATATCCAATGACAATGCTTAAAACTGAGAAAATCAATGGAGCCGCAATAGGAGCAATCAGTCCTGAGATCTCGATGTAGGGAAGTATCTTAACCAGTATCCAAAAAATCACACTATTAGCCACAATCAATGTTAACGCTTGAGAGGTGAGTGAATTAGGGATCTCGAAGAATAAGGCAGCATCCCAGATATGAGCATTCACAAAGGCAAGAGCAGCCACCATTAAAAGCGCGCCAAAAATATTCACTACTTTAAAACCTGGCACAATCCAACTTGTAAGCAACATGGAGATAGTTTGAAACAACCAAAACATGTAATTTATTTCTGGCAAAGTCCAAGATTCTTTCATGTGCCCCCAATATCAAGTATCATTTTTCAACTATATGAAGGGTATACCATATGAGCAAGTTGTCGTGCAAAAGCATATTCTTCTTGATTATTTTAAGTTTGGCTTCAGGAGTAGCAGGTGCGCAGTCTGAGCTAATTAAAGAAGAGAATATTGAACTTGAGCTTGTCTCAGACAGGCAAGCAATAAAGGCAATGGAGCCATTTTGGATAGGGCTTCGTCTCAAGCCGGGTGAGAGAGCCCATGTTTATTGGAAAAATCCCGGAGATTCAGGAATGGCGCCAAAGCTTGTTTGGAAGACTCTTTCAGGCCTTAAGGTAGACGAAGTTCTTTGGCCATTTCCCGATCGAATTCCTTTTGGTCATTTAGTCAATTATGGATACGCAAGGCAGACTTTTCTCCTTACCAAAGCAAATTTGCCAGTTGAGCTTTCGGAATCCAGACAGATTAGTATTGTGGCGCATGTGGAGTGGATTGTATGCATAGAAGAATGTGTTCCAGGTGAGGGAGATTTGAGTCTTGAACTGCCGGTAGAACCTAATGGTGATTTTCAGCCTTCAAGGTGGGCAGCGCCTATGCAAGAAGAGAGGGAAAAACTCCCCTTAGACATGAACTGGTCTCATAACTCAGCCAAGATTGAGGGAGAGAATCTTATCTGGGATCTACAGTCAGACACTCAAAGTATTCCCACTGGGAATCTGTTTTTCTTTCCTATAACGAGACAAGTAATTGAAAATGCAGCGCCTCAAAAATTTGAAATATCCGACAAGGGTTTGAGATTAATACTTAAGACGAGTCGAAATAGACAAAAGCCTGCTGAAATCTCAGGAATTTTGCTTGCGAATAATGGTTGGCCGGCAACTGATGGAGCTAAAGCAGTACATATAACAAGCAAGCTTGAGGTGACAGGTTTTGACAATGGAGAGGCTCAGTCCTGGGATTTTGAGGGAAATTCGAAAGAGCAAAACTTCAGCTGGTTTATTCTTCTGAGTGCCTTTTTGGGTGGAATCATATTGAACTTCATGCCATGTGTGTTTCCAGTTCTGTCAATAAAAGTTCTACATTTTTCTGAGAAAGCGAAGGAGGACACTTCAATGATTCGCTTTGAGAGTATGATCTTTACGATAGGTGTGCTTTTTGGCTTTTGGCTATTGGCATTGCTGCTTATGATGATTAAGCATTTTGGAGTATCCTTGGGTTGGGGATTTCAACTGCAATATCCTGAGTTCATCTCTGCTTTGATTTTTGTCTTGCTTTTTATGGCACTTAATCTTTTTGGTGCCTTTGAAGTCGGATCTGGGCTTCAGAATCTTGCAGGGAAAGTTTCAGGCAAGAGAGAATCAGCACGAGCCTTTTTTAATGGGCTGCTTGTGACATTGCTTGCGACTCCCTGTACGGCTCCATTCATGGGAATTGCGATTGCCGTGGCGCTAACTCAATCGAGTATTGTAGCATTTCTGATTTTCTCAATGCTTGGGCTCGGGATGGCTTTTCCTTATCTTTTGCTGTCATGGCTTCCATTTCTCCACAGTATGTTGCCCAGACCTGGTTCTTGGATGGTGCACTTTAAGCACTTGATGGCATTGCCACTATTAGGGACAGTTTTCTGGCTTGTATGGGTTTTTGAAAAACAAAGAGGGATAGAAGGACTTAACAGACTAATTATAGCGACTTGTCTCTTTGTTGTTGGAATTTTTGTATATGGCAAAGTGCAATATGCAATTCTAGGAAAATTAGTCAAAAGGATTATGCTCCTCTTAGTCATAGTATTATGCGCTGGAGCATACGTATTCAGCATTTCTGGCAATACAGCTTCTCAGACCAAGCTTGAGGCAAGTACTGATGATTATGGTTTATATTGGGAGACATTTTCACCTGAGCGTTTAAGAAAATATCAGCTTGAAGGACGGTCAGTTTTTCTCGATTTCACAGCTTCATGGTGTATCACGTGTCAAGTGAATAAAGTATTGACCTTTTCTTCTGCTCAAGTGCAAAAGCGTTTAAGTTCAGGGGATGTTGTTTTGCTGAGAGCAGATTGGACAAATAAGGATCCGGAGATTGCAAAACAAATTGAGTCTTATGGCCGAAGTGGAGTGCCTTTAAATGTTTTACACCCCAAAGATCCATCAAAAAAGCCTGTTATTTTTCCAGCTTTGTTAAGTCCAGGAATTTTTGTGGAAATTTTCGATAAGGCTCAATCGTGAGAGTAAGCAAAAATTAGGGGGGTCTTTAGTTGAGGAGCTTTGTTACTAGGGGTATCTCCTAATGTTACTAATAAGGCCCTTTTCAAAACCTCGTTCACTTTGATCCAAATTAAGGGTGTAAAAGTGTGTGTTTTAATGATTGATCTCTGATAGGGCTATTCAATTTTTTTTGTTGAATAATTTCCTGATATTGAACCATCATAATTAGAGGCAAGAATCAACACAATTTTGGGACAATTTAGCGATCTAGCATGATAGCTCCTCTAATAGCGCTTCAAAACATTAAAAACGAAATTGAGTATGGAACAGAACTAGGTTCCCTAAGCGATATCATGAAATACTTTCGTGATGAGCTTCTTTGTCTCGAGAAACAATTGTCCGCAATGGATCCTTCTGATGAGCAGCAAAGTATCTTGAAGCGCTTAGGATTGTTGGAAAGGCTTGCGGGAGAGCAACGAAAATTCCTGGATGAAGCAAAGGAAGCCTTAGCTCAAAATGCAGGGAAGAAGGAAGTTTTTGATTTGCAAAAACTTCTTCGACCACTTCAAGGGATTTTTGAGTTCAAAGCGTTACAGCGTGACATCCATTTTGAGTTCATTATCTCAGAATTGCTCCCGGAAAAGCTCACGGGGGATCTGGCATTGCTCAAAGGTCTTCTGGATTCGTTACTGAATTATATCATCCAACAGATGAAAGAAGGTGAACATCTTAGATGTGAGTTTCGTCCCTCTAATGTGGACTCAGAAGGTTTGCGTTGTTCTTTCTTTTTTGCTTCTTCTTCAACTGAAGCGGATAATGGTTTGGTCTCGGAATTTACTAACTATTCTGAGAAGTTATTAAAATATCTGATTCAGAGCATGCTAAAAAAGTCAGGAAGTATTCTCTCGATTGATGAATCTTCATCAAGCTGCAATTTAGATTTCATCTCTAAGAAAAAAGAAACTGCTCAAAAAACGCATGTAAAATCCGAGATTACAGCTTCTCCAGCCCCAGTGATTTTCGAGATGGTACCCAAATCAGAAAATTTAATGAGGCAACAAGCCCTTGAACTTCTACAAATTGGGCCACTTGTGGTTCCTCAGATAAAATCTCAAACATTAAAGTCCCAATTGCATGAAAAAGCAAGGGGTGAAGAAAGAGAGGTAACACAAGTTGAAGATGAGGAGAAAGAGGTACAGCAAGAAAGTCCCTTCTCCGAAGAGATTTCTTTAGTTGAAGAAGTCCGGGATAAAGATTTTCTACAAGTCATTGTTGCAGAAGAGAATCTCCTCATACAGCGCTTTTTTAGAGAACTAATAGAGGCGGAAGGACATTCAGTACTCTGTGTAAGTAATGGGAAAGAGCTATTGAGTAGACTTGAAGAAGATGACTTCGATGTCTGCATATTGGAATGCCAAATGGGAACTGTTGATGCTTACAAGGCAACAGGGCTCATTCGTGCAAGAGAGGCAAAAACTGGAAAACGAATCCGAATCATTGGTGTATCTAGTCAATTGGATGTTGATACTGAAGAGCGTTGCTTGAAGGCAGGAATGGACGCATATCTGACCAAACCCATTCATAAAGGAAAGCTTCAGAAATTGATCTCTGATTTTGGGAAAGGGCGATAAGACAACATTTAAAATCAACAGGTACTTGAAAGAGTATCTCGAAGATGGGGTGCGAAAAGTTCTGGTTCAAGAAGAAATGAATCATGCCCTTTTAGTGAGTGTACAGTTATGTGCCTCCAGGGAACTTTCGCTTTCCGAAGATTCAACACTAATTCTTTTTGCTCTTGTGGATAAAAACAGACATCTGAATCAATGCTGAATATCATGAAATGCTGATTACGACAGCGTGAGAAAAGCTCAACAAAATCATTGCAATTTGCATCAGAGAGAAGATCAACGCTTTGCCAGACTCCCATTAGACAAAGATAAGCATTGGCATCGAATCGCTTAACAAATTTATTTCCCTGATGCAGCATATAGGATTCTACGGAATGGGTAAGACGGTATTGACCAAATTCACCATCTTTTTGAATTACCTCTTGTCGTGCTCGCTCTGCCATCATGTCAAGAGAAACAAAAGTCTTATGACCAATAATCCGAGCGAGTGCTAAACCTTTTTCTGGACCAGGGTATCCATAGTAGTCACCTGAACGAAACTCGGGATCAAACTCAATCGCGCAAATTTGTTCAAAGTTCAGTATTCTTTGAAGTATAGTTACATTAGCACCTGTTGCTATTGGGATTACTAGCCGTACCCGCTCAGGATAACGTGTAGCAAGACTCAAACACATCATCCCGCCTAATGATCCTCCTACCACGGCATGGAGTGTATCAATGCCCAAATGATCCAGAAGTTTTACTTGAGAGTCTACGATATCAGCCAGTGTAATCCATGGGAATGAGCCTCCATAGGGACGTCCGGTGTCGGGATCTATTGATCTTGGGCCTGTAGAGCCGTAACAGCCTCCTAAATAATTACAGCAGATTACAAAAAAACGATTCGTATCAAGTGCCTTTGCCGGACCAACAAAGTCATCCCACCAACCGATATGACAATCGTCTGTCCATAATTCGGCAACACCATTAACAGTCGGATTGTAACCAGCTATATGCTGACTTCCAGTCAGTGCATGAAAAACCAAAATTGCATTGTTTTTCGCACTGTTTAATTCACCGAAGGTCTCATAAGCCAGCAAAGCTTCTTTTAGAAAACCACCTTTTTTAAGTTTCCATGGATCTGATTCAAGGCAACTCAGAGTAAAAAACTGAGTTGTTACCTGCATCAGATTCTGGGCGTCAATAGGATTTGCCATAAGACCAGAGAATAGAGAAATTCCAAGACTTTTTCAAATAGGCCCAAGGCTCTATTCAAACACATCTTGAATGAATTTCTTTCGCTAATTGAGATCTACTGGTAAATAATTCATACGCATCTTAGCTAACACTTGCTCACAGGTCCTCTTCAAATCTGGTTTCAAGGGAGCTTTTTCCAAAGTTTGTTGAAGGAGATATTGACATATCTTTCTTCTCCGACCTGCTCTAGAAGACACTGTTACTAAAGTCGAAGAGCTTTGTAAGCTGGAAGGCTTTCAAGAATCTGTGATTTTTTTTGCAGAACATCAAAGACTACTTAATTTTATCGTTTCTAGCCAGATTTTCTTTTCTAAGCTCTTCCTTGTATTCAAGAAGCAGATTCTTTAAATTCCCATCAATAGAAGCACCGCCTGAAGCCAAAATCTGGATAGCAAGAAGTCCAGCATTTTGAGCGTTGCCAATCCCTACAGTTGCTACAGGAATTCCTTTAGGCATCTGGACTATCGAGTACAAAGAATCCTGGCCGTTGAGAGGACCACTAGGGAGAGGCACTCCAATTACAGGAAGTTCTGTATGGGCAGCGATTACCCCAGGTAAATGAGCTGCTAGGCCAGCTCCTGCGATGATCACCTGGATTCCATTTTTACTTGCGTTCCTAGCAAAATCCGAGACATCTAAAGGTGCGCGATGGGCAGACAAAATCTTCATTTCATATGAAACATTAAAGCGCTTTAATATTGCTTCAGCATCTTTCATTACAGAAAGATCTGAATCGCTCCCCATTACAATAGCGACTCTTACCTTCTTCATTATATCTCTCCAAAGCTTCAAAAGGATATATAGAGTGTGATTATAGCAATGTCTAAGTTAACTGTCACTTAAAGAGGATCTTATCCAACCATGGCCATTTCGAGGTTTTCAGAGAGGTCAAATAGCTCTGTACATTCATATGGCGATGCACAGAGCAGAAAAGGTAGTGCGTTTGGACGCGTATGGTCGATAACTGATTTGAGAGCATGTTGTGGGGTGTTACTGTTCTCACTTATATGACCAAGAACAATGACTTGAAGATCTGGATGCAATAACTGAAGAATTAGTTCAGCCGCGCTCTTGTTATCTAAATGACCATGAGATGATGCAATACGTTGCTTAAGTTCCCATGGATAATAACAGTTCCAGAGCATTTGCATGTCATGGTTCGATTCTAGAACCAAGGCATTTGATAATAGCAACGCATCTTGCACCAAAGGAGTAACACGGCCAAGATCTGTAGATTGAGAAAACTTAAGCCCATCTCCAAAAATACTGAACCCGACGGGATCCACTGCATCGTGTGTGATACTAAATGGGTTGATTTCAACATTGCCGATTTGAAAACGTTTGCCACTTTCAAATTTGTGAATCTTATATGATGCCTGTAAGAAGCGTGCGGTGGCAGAATTAGCAAAGACCGTGACCTTATATTTTTTGCTAAAAGCTCCCACACCTCTAACATGATCAGCATGTTCATGAGTTATAAGAATAGCTTCAACGCTTTCAGGCTCAATGCCTATAAAATTTAAGCGTTCCTCTGTCTTTCGACAGGATAGACCACAATCTATGAGAAACCTGTGTCCTTCTGCTTCGACAAAAGTACAGTTCGCTTTGCTGCCACTGGATAATACTGAGAACTTCATTGCAAAAGGACTTTACGATGTGAGCAGTACTTTAGACAAGAGGTTAAGCTGCCTAAATAAAAAACAAAAGAATTAACAGAGCTAAGGCAAAGAGCCATAGCGTAAGTGGTGAGAAACTAGTAATAAGATCAGAACTTACGGGGCTAATATATACTTCCTTTGTCCCTGAGCAAGTCTTAACTAGCTCCCTATCTTTGTCTTTAAGTACATTGTTCGAGAATCTCAGTGTATTTCCGAAATATTTCTCTAGTATCAAATTTTCATGCCATACGACTGAGCAGTTATTCGGGCGAACGCCATTAAGTGAGATTTTCCTTAAATATTCATCCCGCCGAAATAGGTGCACACGGAACTCGTGAAGAAAGGGATCTGTAAAAGGTGAATATTTTTGGATGAACTGCCCGTAGGTTTCATTTCCTGGATACATTGCAAGAATGTGAGCCGCAGATTCTCCTCTGGCAAGGTCTAAATCTTTCAATTGTTTGATTGTGAATCGAGAGTAAAATATCCCAATCTCAGGGTCCTTATGCTTAAACCCGTATTCCGCCATCAGATTTTCTTTTTTTTCTACATAACGAAGAGATGGAAAATAACTCAAATATTGCTCCATGATATAAGGTGTGTTCGAGAGGCACAAAGCCAAGAGTAATATTTGAGAGGACGCACAATTCTTGAACAATGAAAGATGTCTTCTCTCAAACAGGTTGTTATTTGAATTGGGGCAAATAACAAATGCAATTGCGAGAAGCACTAAAAATGCAGAACCAGAGTTAATGAAGATGTCGTAATAATCAAAAACACGTTGAGGAGTGAGCCACTTAATTATCTGATCAAAAGTTCCAACGATACTGCAGATCAAAAGACTAATTATATAGCTCCAGGGGCTAGGGGTACTTCGTAAAATCGCTCTATAGACCAGTGCAGCCAAGATGCCGTATTCTAAAAAATGTAAGGCAACCTCCGGTGTGTCTTTAAGATTAAATAACCAAAAGCCAAATACCACTGAAATACCGGCTAACCAGACAAACCTCAAAAGCGAAATCTTTAGAGTTGTTGATTCTCGATATATGTAATAGGAAGCATATAATACAGCTGAACAAAGGCATGCGCTGATAAAAACAATAAAAGCATTACGACCGAGATTCGTTTCCACTTGACGCTGAAGGAATCTTCCAAAAGGAATACTGCCAAGGATAAAAAGAATCCATATTAATACGTAAGCCCATTCTAGCTTTTGACACAAGTTTCTCATGCTTCTTGAAACTCTATCCCATTTTTTATTGTCTATCCACTTCACAAATACTATGTAAAATGATTCAATTTTTATGTTTATTAAAATTTGACTATGAGATCTTGATGCTAGAATCTTTGCAATTCCGGTTTAAAACACTGGAATTTTTTGTTCCCATAATTTTAATGTTTTTAACCTTGTTTCTGGGAGTCTGCAAAAGAGAAGAAATTGTTAGCTATGACTCCTATAACTATTTCGGTACAGCCAAAGTCAAGGAAAGAAGCAATCAAAAAATCTTCTGGACTACCCTAAAATACTGGAAAGAGTTCGGAGCAACTGCTATGCGCGCCGGGACTGTTCTTATAGAAGGAATGGAGGGCAAAAAAGCAGAAGTTTCTGTTATTCCTCTTGCTGGGTCTGCAGGCGGGCATTTGGCCAATGTAAACAGATGGAGAAGCAAGTTTCAGCTTGAGCCAATAAACGAGGCGGGTTTAGAGCAACAGCTGAAGATCATATCAAGTCCCGCAGGGGATATTTTTCCTGTTGATTTTGTCAGTTCAGAGCATTTAATAGATGGCAAGTTCAAATCCAGGCTCATAGCAGCCATTTTATCTCAAGATGATATTACCTGTTTCTTAAAAATGATCGGGGAAGACTTATTGGTGAGTTCGTTCAGGAGAGAATTTGAAAAATTTCTTGGTAGTATGCATGTGAGTAGAAATGAATAGAATCCGGCCAGTTCTGATATTGTTGTCCAGTACCAAAGTCATTTTGCTTTGTCTGATCCTAATGATGTTTTTGGTAGTTTTTGGTACGATTTCCCAAATTCATATTTCTAGTTTTGAGGCACAACAGTCTTATTTCAATAGTTTCCTGATATTCAGCCAAACCCCTTTGGGGATTTCAATTCCCGTGTTTCCTGGAGGGCTTTCGGTTGGAATCTTGTGCATAACAAGTCTGATTTCAAGTATACTGGTGAGGAACCGCTACAATTTGAAACAGGCTGGTTTGTTAATAGTGCATGGTGGTCTGATCATATTGATTGCAGGACAGCTTTTTTCTCAAATATTTTCAGAAGAAAGCCAAATGCCTATACAAGAAGGGCAGACACTTAATTATTCAATTGATTTTCATCGAGTTGAATTAGCTATAATCAAAGACTTTGGGGATGGAAAAGAAAGGACAGTAGTAATCCCACAAGCTTTTCTAAAGAGTGGGGAAGTAATTAAGATTCCAGAATTACCCTTCAGTATCCGAGTCAAAGAGCTTTTCCAAAACTCGAAACTCGTAAGTTTTTCCAAGGAGAAAACCAAGAATATAATTACAGAAGACGCTGTAAAAAACGTTCATATCGAAGAGTTGCCAGCAAACATACAAGATAGCCAATTCAACATAGTCTCTGCATATGTAGAGATTTTGAATGAGAATGAGAATTTTGGAATTTGGCTATTATCGTCGGGCATCAAAGATGCCCAGATTTTTCAATTCCAAGGGACTGAATACCATTTATTAATGCGGCCAAGGAGAAATATTTTACCCTTCACATTGACATTAAAGGATTTCTCTCATGAGCTATATCCAGGAACTGATGTCCCAAGACACTTTTCAAGTTTGCTAAACTTGAAGGATCCCAAGCACAAGGAAGATAGAGATGTTCTCATATACATGAATCACCCTTTACGTTATGGCGGTTATGCTTTCTATCAAGCAAGCTTTGGAAATGATGATATGCTTTCTGTATTACAAGTAGTGAGAAATCCTATGTGGGTTGCTCCTTATCTTTCTTCCTCCTTGATACTAATAGGACTTGCAATACATTTTGGAATTCACCTTCTGAAGTTTGATAGGTTCAAGACATGAGAATTTATAACCATTTGAAAAGGTATATTATTCAATATTTGCTAATATTCTTTTGTACCTTATGGATAACTTCAGGACTAAGATCTGTGGATTCTAATATAGGCTTCAACTTTAGAAGCTTTGGAGGTCTTCCAGTTCTCCATAAAGGCCGTGTTAAACCTCTTGATACGATTGCAAGAGTATCACTATTGATGCTTTCTGGTAAACAAAATGTGAGATTAAATGGAAGAAAAGTTTCAGCTATTGAATGGTTTTTAGATGTTTTGTTCGATTCTAAGAGATCCGACAACTATTCTATTTTTCAAATAGATGATCCTGATGTCTTGGGAGTATTGGGATTGCAGCAAACTGAAGACCGTCTTTATCCCTTCAAGACTCTCGAACCGCATTTAGGAGAAATAGAAGTACAGGCAAAACGCGCTGAAGAGATTCAAGCGTCTGAACGAACACGATTCCAAATGTCTATAAGAAAGCTTTTTCAGCGTATAGTTCTCTACAATAAACTTCAAAATACAATACATATAGCTGGGGATGAGAATTTAGAAGAAGACGTGAAGGACTTTGAGAAAAGGCTTCAAGGGTTAAAAGAAAAGCATAAATCAGGCATAATAATTGATGACAATGATCCTTCTTTATTATCTATTGTCCGTTTTCTGGAAAAATATCGTTCGGTTCATGAGCTCTCGGAATTTCAGCCGATATGTTTAACCACAGGAGCTAATATGGATCTATCATGGATAGATATTGGTGAAGCAATGGTGGCGAAACTTCAGTCAAATACGATCCAATCTAGTGCAGTTGCCTATATGAAGATGGCGGATGCCTATAGGTTAGGAGATACTGCCCTTTTTAATGATATTGTGAACAAACTTGCTGTTGATTTAGGGAAGCGAATTCCTGCTATAGTAAGAATTACAAGCCTTGAACAAGTCTTTAATTATTCACAACTCTTCCTAAAAAGCTGCGTTTTATATGTACTGGTCTTCATACTAGCTTTTGTATCTTGGATTATCTGGCCGCAGTTTTTAAACAAATGCGCCTTTAGCCTACTTATTATTGCCTTTCTCATTCATTCCTTTGGTCTTGTGACACGTATGCTAATACAAGGACGCCCTCCCGTAACTAATCTTTATTCATCGGCTGTTTTTGTCGGATGGGGCTCTGTATTGCTCGGAATTATAGTGGAGCATTTATTCAAAAAAGGCCTAGGAAATATAGTTGCTGGAGCAATTGGGTTCATAACACTTTTAATTGCTCACAATCTTGCTGCGGAAGGGGACACAATAGAAATAATGCGAGCGGTTTTGGATTCGAATTTTTGGCTTACAACGCATGTTATTACTATTACTATTGGATATAGTTCAACCTTATTTGCAGGTCTGATAGCCATTGTCTTTATTTTCCGCCGGTGCCTTGATCGAAGCTTCCTTTGTCAAGACTGGAAACTATTCTCACGTGTGGTTCATGGATTAATCTGTTTCAGCCTTTTCTTTAGTTTTCTAGGGACTGTTCTTGGTGGAATCTGGGCGGATCAGTCTTGGGGTCGATTCTGGGGCTGGGATCCGAAAGAAAATGGAGCACTCCTTGTCATTCTTTGGAATGCTTTCATTCTTCACTCTTGGCTTGGCAAAATTAAAGATTTGACTGCAGTTATGCAAATGACGGTCTTCGGTAATGTGATCACAATATTATCATGGTTTGGCGTAAACATGCTTGGGATTGGATTGCACACCTATGGAGCTATGGATCATGCTCTCATGTGGCTTGGGGTTTTTGTGCTTAGTCAACTTTTGGTCATAACATTGGGATTTGTTCCAGCTCGGATTGAGAGAATTAGTCCAAAGCCTTAGGGACAAGCAAAGCGTAGGCCCGTTAAGGAACTCGGTTGGGAATGCTCAGTGGAGAATAGAATTCTGAGGGAAATCATATCCTTCATAAAAACCGTATACGTTAATGATAGAATTCAATAAAGGCTTTTTGATAACTGCCCAAAAATTCATCAAATACCAAGAGGATATTAAATATTTAAATTTCTGCTTCTGAAGCATCTCTGAATATATGCATGTTTAAAATTCTATACGGAACTTAGAATTGATTCAGCCGAAGCGGTGATTAGAATTGCTTCAGCATGTAGAATAAGGAGGTACTGATATAGTGTCATGTAGGCAAGATGGGATGCCTGTAATAACACTGGATCTAGTTGGAAATTCTAGTAGCTCTAGCAAAGTTACGGAAAAACATTTTAGAGGGTTGTCTAACAGAATACCCTCGCGAGCTGCCTTAGAAGTTTGTGATGAGTTAGGAGAATTGATTAATAATCGAAAATTGAAATTCTCGAAGAAAAGAAGTTTAACTGAGGACGCAATAAGATTAGGTGCTAATTGTCTGTATCCACTTGATCGTATTGCTGGATTTTCTCTCTCTGAATTTCCGAGACTAAGATCTAGATTTGTTGAACATTATAATTTTCGTCTCGTTATGGAGAAAAATGGTCGGAGAGTAGAACTCTTAGGAATAAAATTCTTACATTTGCCGTAGGAAGCGTAAAAACGTAAGGGAGACAGAGAATATATTACTCTATCGGTAATCTGCCATGATTGATGGAGAACGCAAAAAATTACCTGCGTTCTCCAGATGACGCTTGTTAACGGTAATATCTATTACCGTATCCACCGCCAGATGAGCGATCACGATCACGATAACCATGACCACCACCTCCTCCATGAGAGCGTGCTTTGCCGCTACCAAAGCCTCGGCCGCCCCCACCACCGCCGCCAGTTTGGGGTCGTGCTTCATTAATAGTCAGTGTTTTGCCATCAAGACTCTGACCGTTCAGTCTTGAAACTGCTTCTGAAGCTCTAGAGTCGTCTTCAATTTCAACAAAACCAAATCCTCGTGATTTGCCTGTGAACTTGTCTGTAATGATCTTCACAGAGACCAAAGGTTCATAATCTGCAAAGAAATTTTTTAATCCTTCCTGAGTTGTCGAGTAGGCAATGTTGCCCACATAAAGTTTTTTCATTTATCAATCCTACTTATAGAAAAGCACAATACATCATGCTCGAAAGAGACGGTATAAAACAGCCTCATTGCATGTCCTAAACCTCGCTTTCAATTCGCCAGCAACTATTCCTTCCAATCACGACAAATGCAACTCAGAGAGAATACCCGAAGGGGTCCACCGATGAGCGGTCTTTAAATCAATTGGAGAACGATTCTGAACATATCGATGCTACGGGTTTAGAGGATCCATGTCAAGTTTAAGTCATTGAACTGACGAAACTTTTGTTTCAGAAAGCTATATTATATAGTAGAGGTTGAGAGTAATTGAGCTTTAGAATTCTATATTTGAAGTCTTCCAAATCATTTTATTAACTTATCTGCTTTGTCTGAAAGAAGACAGTGTATTTTCGAAATCATTGAGCGTAAAGGGCTTCACAATTTGAGATGAAAGCAACTCGGAAACATGTCGAAGACGTTGGTGATCAGGATACCTTGCAAAGACTGGAAGCAATAATTGCAGTTGATAGAACATAATGAGGAAGTATTTTCAAGGAGCATTATGAATAGACAAAGTCTTGAAGCTGGGAAGCCTTTTAATTTAAAGAATTCAGTCGAATATTCAAACGGATCTATAGTGAGTAAGACTCTTATTAATAAAGACAGTCTAACTCTAACTCTTTTTGCCTTTGATTTGGGACAAGGCTTAAGTGAACATAGCGCTCCTTTTGATGCGTTAGTAGAGGTCATAGATGGTGCAGTTGAATTAAAGATAGGCGGAGAAGTCGTGAATGCAAAGGCTGGAGACTTGGTTTTAATGCCGGCAAACATACCACACTCAGTAAAAGCCGTTGAACGTTTTAAGATGCTGTTGACCATGGTTAGAGCATAGAAAGAATTGCCTCGATAAACGTTGCATGGTTTAGCGCGGTACTCATTTTGACATGACCGATATACTTGTTTCCTGCAATACTGAACGCAATGAATGAAAATCAAGATGCTGTGAACTAGACCTTTCATAGTTGACTATCACAGGATTTGGTGTACAAGTGAAATTATGGATATAGCATTCAGTCTTCAAATCCTTCACTTCCATCATCGCGTCGTCTGACGCGAATCAATATTTCCCTGTTAAATCATTAAAATTAGTTTTTCTTATTTAAGTTTCGGGCCTTAAAGGCGCATTTTTATTGGGGCATCTAAATGGAACCTGTTAGGGAAGTTATATTCAAAGCATGCAAGAACAAATTGAACGGCATTCTTAACTTACCGTCTGATGAGTATGAATTACTAAAACCACCAAGTCGCGAAGCTCTTCAGGAATTAAAAAGCCAAGCAAAGGTCGAGAAGAAGGGTCTTAAAAATTTAGATAGTGATGGACTCCTAGAATATTTAATGGAAGACAAGCTGGATGATTTGGTGTTGAAGTCCGTCATAAGTCTTATTGAGATCGAAGGAAGATCTCGACCAGATTTTGTTTCAGGATTCAAGTACTCAGGACCTGCGATTGTTAACAACATAAGAAATAAGATCGAAAATGGTCGTCCCTTATCTTTTTTGACTTCATTATGTCTAATTAAGACAGATTTTGTTCGTGACTCAAAGATCAGATGGGCCATTAATGGGGAGAAAGCAACTCGGTTTTCGGAAAGGGTATATGAAGGGCTGCAATTGTCACCACGAATAAGAAAGATAAGAGCATTGCGAGAGATCCTGGAATATCCCATAGAAATAATTGCTTATATAGGGGATATGGACCTTTTTTCAATAGATATGGGCTCTGAATGGGGAAGTTCAATGAATCTAGAACGCACCAGAGAAGAAGTTGAAAAGCTTCGCCTTGATGCTGAAAGAAAACTTGGACTACCGGTGCTGCTTTGGTCGTCAGAGTACACACTTGATGATTTCTATTTGGCTTTGTCTCAGGCAAGAAAACCGGAGAACTGGATTGAAAAAGAAAAACTATGGAAGGACTCACAAACTATGTACATGACTGAATGGAAGTATGAAAAGCTCGCAAGGAGATATAGCATCCCAGAGGAAGACATAAGGAGGTTCGTCCTTGACGATGTTATAAGGACTGCTGCCCAATACAGTCTTGAGGCATCAATTGCAGTCTCAAGCGGACAGATCACAGCTTGGACTGAAAGGGTGCCTAATCCATCTTGGCCAATACGGATAGCTAACTATAACGGGCAACAAAATGCTCCATCAATACTCATAAATTAGTCGAGGGTCTATGAGAGCACTCAATCAATATAAGATTGGTATTGTCTCCTTATCCTCTCCTTCTTCGACTTGCGAGGATAAGATTCATCACGGAATTCAGGTTTTAAAAGATTTGAATTTGAAAATCACAATTGGCAGCACAGTCTTTTGTTCTTTGGGAAACAAAAGCGCATCGGCAGAGGATCGGGATTTGCATAATATGTTTTTGGACACAAGCGTTGACTTGATCCTAAACACAACCGGAGGATTTTGTTCAAACGATTTGCTGGATCTGCTGGATTTTGATCTATTACGAAATAACAATAAGATATTTGTTGGGTATAGCGATATTAGTTCAGTGAATCTTGCCGCATATACTCTTGCTGAAACAAAAACAATTTCTGGGCCAATGCTTGTTGGTTTTCTGGATTGCCCCCAAGCCTTGAGTCTCCTTTTTTTAGTATTAAGTCAGGAGACTTTCGCGTTAACATGCCCCTCTCAAATTTGGGAAAATGGTGGCGCGAATCGCAGAGAAACGCCAACTTTGAAATATCTTGCTAATAAGAACACTATGGCTCAAGGGTCAATCATTGCTTCCAACCTAAGCACATTTGTGCTTTTGGCAGGCACTAGATATTTCCCCAATCTAAAGGGCAGTATCCTCTTTCTTGAGTACGACAAAGAGGAAGAACATGCGTTGCCGTCACTTGAACGGATGTTGGTTCAAGTGCGACAAACAGGAGCCTTTACCAACATTAACGGATTAGTATTTGGTTTGCTAGAAGCTGCCTCTGCTCGAGAGGAGACCGAAATCGATAACATAGAAACCATACTTGAACGAGTTAGTTTCGGCTATAGGTTTCCTGTTCTTTACGATGCTCCTTTTGGACATACATTTCCGAGTTGGATTTTGCCTATGGGAGCGTCAGTGAGTATAGATACGTCTACTGGCTCACCCAAACTTAGGGTCGAACAGAAATGAAATAGAAATTTTTATTTACGGCGTTTTTTTTCTGCGTAAGGACTGTCTTGCTTCTTTGCTTCTTCGCGTTCTCTTCTCTCTCGCTCAGCCTTATTACGTGCAGCCTCTTCTTCACGTCTTCGTTTGTTATCAGCGGCTTGGCGTGCTTCAGCCTCTCGAGCCTCCTGTTCGCGTCTTGCACGTTCAATCTCCTGTTGCCGCTGTTGCTCGCGGCGTCGAGCCTCTTCCTCTGCATTTTTTCGTCGCTCTTTCTCTAACTTGTCTTCGAGTTTATCAATTTTATTCTCTAGTCTCTTACGTTCATAA
>JAAZON010000033.1 GCA_012797725.1 SAR324 cluster bacterium
GGCCTCTCGTCCCTTCAGATTGATGCGGTGCTCTACACGGTGCAGGCCTTAATCGGCCTCCAGATTGTGCTGGCCGAGACGGCGCTGACTTGGTATCGGTACGCCTTGCTTGCGGGTGCCTATGTGCTCGGCATCGCCTTTTTCACGGTGCTCCACTATATGCATAAGAGGCGGCAGGGGTAGTTACAGGCTCTCTAAAAATCCTGTAGGGTTCACAATTATCTTTTCTTCAGGGAAATGCGCCTTGTTTCCAGTAATTAAGTATTTTGCATCACCGCTTCTTGCCACTTCTAAAAATTTCTTATCATTTTCATCTTTGATTCGATCTGCAATCGGTTCAGCTAATATAAATATTCCATCTTGTTTAATAAATTCAATGAGGGCATCTATATATTCATAATTAAAGCCAAATCTATCTCTACTTAATACTTCTTTATACTCTTCTAGTATTCTATTGTCATATAAAATTTTAATTTTTTCATTTAAGAGTAAGCTTATTATTTTTGCAGAATTTCCATTTGGTGTAAGCAATCCTGATACAAGGACATTAGTATCTATTACGACTTTCACTATTTTACTGTTTCCTTGTTTCTTTAATTTCTTTTTCAATTTCCTCTTCTGTTAGTCTGGTATTTCCTTTTTTTATTGATATTTCTTGCATTTTCTGTACTGCATTTATTGCTCTTGCTTTTCTTATTGCTTTTAAAGTGTCTTCCAGACTTACATCACTTAATGGGGTTAACAATGCTATTGGTTTACCATTATTTGTAATGACCATTTCCTGTACGTCCTGTAATTCTTTCCAGATCAAAGCGGGAGTTGTTCTGAGGTCTCTTACCGTTATAAACTTCATAATTTGCTCCTTTTTTTAAAGTATACCTTTGTCACCCATTTGTCAACAGTAAGCAAGGACCATGATAAAACAAGTAATCGACCAATAAAGCTTTTGAAGACTTTGCAAAATGGGGACCGCAAGAGTATAATAAATACGCGGTTACACATGAGGAGTGCCATGCGTCTGAGCCCCTATGAGGTTAGATCTATAAAAAAAGCCTTTGCCGAAACTTTTAAGGAAGGTAAAATTTACCTCTTTGGTTCCCGAGTGAATGATGCAAAACGGGGTGGTGATATAGATTTGTACCTTTGTCCCACCATGCACTATGACAACGAAGGGGAACTAAAAACAAAATTTCTCGTTACATTGATGAATTATATCGGAGAACAAAAAATTGATGTTATTATTGCAAAGGATCCGTCGAGACCGATTGAACAGGCGGCCCTGAGGGATGGTGTAGAATTATGAATGAATTCCAGGATAAGCTTATCATGATTCTCTATGAGTGCAATCAACATAAGCGTATGATTTCATATGCCTTTGAGCACATACAGCCCTATTTACCCCTTACACAGGAAACATACTGTCAGTTCTCGCCTGAGGAAATCGGATTTATCGATCAGTTTTTATTTAGATTTTCTAAATTGCAAGATACAATGGGTGAAAAACTTTTTAAAACGATGCTCTATCTTTTGGGTGAGGATTTTTCCCACAAGCCGGTTATTGATATGCTCAATCGCCTCGAACAATTGTCTTTGCTCACTAAAAATGAGTGGATGGAACTGAGAACCATCAGAAACAATGTAGCCCATGAGTATAGCATTCATGTTGATGAACTTATAACGAGTTTGAATGCCATCTTTGCTGTAAAGGATCAGCTATTAGAGATATATAACACCTGCTATACTTTTTGTTCCAGCCGCTTTGAATTTGTAAAAACGAGTGCGGAATTACGATGATTTTTCATCAATTTCCGCTGCTAGTGTTCCGAGCCACCGAGTAAAATCCTCATGAAGTTTTGTAAAGTCTTCGGCAAGCCCCCGCGCTGAGTCTATGTAACATCCGTTGCCTCCGCAAGCAGGACTCCCTGTTTCCTGATAAAATCGGCCAGGCTCGGGGGAATCTCTTCAAAAGACACTACATCTACCTTAAAAACCGAATCCTCTACACTCTTTAAAAGCTCATAGGCACTGCCACCTTCGGCGGCCA
>JAAZON010000034.1 GCA_012797725.1 SAR324 cluster bacterium
CAACAAAACGAACAGACGATTAATCTCAGTAATATAATCTTTCATCACTTCTGGTTCAGTCACACCAAAAATTTCATGAACTACCTCCCTTCCAGTCGCCATATAAATGGATGGCTGAATGCCCTTTTTAACTTTATTCCTTCTCGACCTCCCGGTGCGAGGAGGTACATCTCGCAACTGAAACACTCTGAGTGGCATAGAAGCTTGCGAAATCTCATGCAGGCAGTGTTTGTAGATCGATTGTGCGCCTGGCACTCGATCCTTACCTATCATCTTAAACGTATCTCCACTGAAGACCACATCATCTAGAGCAATCTGCAAAATTTCTTCTTTGTTATTTAAAGCGATCCTCCCCCATCGCACACTCGCCAAATCTTTGAGTGGAATTTCATAAGCCAAAGAAAACGCAGCAAGTACGTCCAAAAATCTCATTTCTCTATCGGGATTGAGAGCTCGGCTTAAGACAATTGGAATATTAAGTGCCTCTCCTCCTTCCATGCTCTGCATCCTTTTCATTCTAGTAAAAATCGGAGATTCTTTATTCTCCATTATTAGACAGAAATGATTAGAATGCTGTGTGCTCTTCAAAGCTGAACCTATGTCTGTCCTCCAATTCCCTTTCGGATTAACTTCATCATCCAAATAATTATTACCTTGCCCATCAACAGTACTCCCCAACCTTCTATAGCAGTGGTTCATGTAACGTTGTACCGGCCTTCCCCCAAAAAAAGGATAACTCACCGAATGAGCTTGGATCTCTCCAACCGTGAGAGCACCTCCTTCAACCTCCATAGGCACTTTTTTTAATACACCAACCACTTTCCCATTCTCATGAACGTGAATGGATTTATTCTCTAGTCTATCATCATTCCATCGCCGATCCTCAATACCAACTGCGTTAATTGCTGCGTTGCATAACTGAGGAAGATCTGCATAAAGATCATTTGAAACTACAATTCCAAAACGTAAAAGATCACGGGCCAATGCAGGAAGATTCAATGCATCAACGAAATCTTCTCCCAAAATGCTTTGAGAGCAAATATCGAAAATAGACGAAAAGACATCCTCCTCATTGAAATCATGAGATCCCAGGGATATGCCTTTCAATTTTTGCAAGAGATCCTTAATTTTAAAATTTAATTCTTCTAATTTTTCATCGGGAGAAATCCTTAAAACGGTCTCAAATTGTGGGATTCTTGAGTTGAGAGCTTTTTCTAATTTATCAAGATCCAGATTTGCTCGAATTCTATCCTGAATCCAGACGTTTGTCCGGCAATGACAAAGAAATCTCAACCATTCCTCTCGAAGCTCTGCTTGCTTTAACATCACACTAGATATCGTCTTAAGATCACCGACAAGAAACAAATCCGAGGAAGAATACTCGGCTGGACGCATGTCTCTTGACAAACCAGCCAGTCTATGTGCCACTGCCAAACTTGAAACCACACCAACCTCAAGTGTCCTGCATTCTCCATGCAAATCTTGCACTAAATAAGAGGCCTCCAGCGACGCCTTCACTATCTGGCATTTTTCTCGTAAATATCTCTCTGCACTTGCACGATCCCCAATGGCCTCTGCCACCTTTTCTGAAATCTTGCGGTATCCCTCAACATCCGTATACTTTTTCAGCAGATCCACCAAGTATCGATGGAAATCATGGACACCATAATGCTCGGCCATGGTTCCGTACACGGCTTCTATCTCCATTGACAACTGGCTCTTGCCTTCATTTCCCATGTTACATAAGGATCTGGCTTCAGCAATATTTCTAGCAAGGTCGATGGCCATAAGTTGAGAAAACTCGCAATTACATTCCTTTGCTATCTTGACGATCGCGTGCAAACGATAATTAATCATGCCCTGCACATTATAGTTGGGCCGCAACTCAGACTCCGATGGTATTGCTGGAAATTGTGGAAGGGAGACTAGATGCTTCAGTGCTCTATGAAGATTACAAGCTTGATCGATAAATTCATCAAGTTTAGTTATACAGGGGAATTTCTCTTTGAATTGCTCCTGATTCAGAATCCGCTTCATTTTATCAGAATCCATATCCGTGAACAACAAAGCAACAGCAGAGCTAGCTCCTTGCTGAAGAAAGGATAATGCAACATAAGCTGATTCGGTAAGCCAAAAGAATTTTTCCTGTCTGTCATATGAATCTGCCGAAACAGAGACGTAGGCTAAGTTAGAAGCCATTTTCAAAAATGCTAAACCAAGTTCTCGATCTTCTGATAATGTTTCACTTCTCTGATAGGCCTCCTCTAATATTTCAGGACGTATGGGAGACTTCCCTCTGGTCTTTTTCAAGATGCCACAAAGGCGTATACAAGCCATGATGTTTAAAACACAAACCTCGAGATCTTTCTCATCTTCAACCTTTAGGAATCTAGTAACTGCGCGCCTCAGATTTCTCACTGTTGGGCTATTTGGATTTTTCATCAGAAGAATCCCGGCGGCTATCTTTGCTATTGTAAGTGCCACTAGGAAATTCTCATTTATCTCTCTCTGGCCTAACGCAAGCCTGACCACTGTGGAATGTGGATTACCACGCCTCCCATGCTCAGTTGTCTGACTAAACACTCTTTCGCTAATTAGCACCGCACCTTCCGCCAGTTGAATGAGAGGAGTTGTGGAATCTGCCACCCCATTAAAGTGAGAATTACAGTCATTTGGCACTATACGAATTCTCAAATCACCCTGCTTAAATCCAAGCAGATTCTGCAAATACAATTCCCAACTTCTTCTTTCAAATGG
>JAAZON010000355.1 GCA_012797725.1 SAR324 cluster bacterium
GAAGTATTTCCTATCGGCGAAAGCTACTCAATTTCTCATCAGACGAAGTATGCAGAACAAGCAGGAAGGTCGAGGATTTCGAGCACGATTGATGCCCGTTATGGATCACTCCGAAATGCCGGAGAAACCTATCTCCACTACATCGGTGGTATCAAAGGAAAAAGAGATATGTGGTTAAAAGACAATAAACAAAACAGTCGAAACTTTAGTCAAGGTCAGAGGGTCTACTCATCCGATGGTATAGCTTCAACAATAGCCGGAAACGCTGGTGGCTTAGGTGGCAAGACGGGTTTGTACGCGATTCCGGTCCTAACTCCCGATCGAATGGAAAAACGCCAAAACGGCCGAAGGTTTAAAAACGATGGAGATCCCGCTTTTACTTTGACCAGTCAGGACAAACATGGCGTGTACGACGGCCTAAGCATTCGCCGCTTAACCCCTGTTGAATGTGAACGACTACAAGGCTTTCCGGATAACTGGACTGAAGGAATCAGTGACACCCAGCGATATAAGTGTCTAGGAAATGCGGTAACCACCTTAGTTATCACGGAAATAGGTCGAAAACTTATTCAAGCAAAGGAGGTGAATCAAATATGAAACCAGGATTAAAAGACCAAAACCCTAAAAATCCAAAGTATCACTTTGAAGGAACTAAGCAAAGTGAATCAGGCAAAACGATTTATATGGTTTTAGATCTGAAAACAGGAAAAACTTTGGAATGGTCAGAGGAAACATTCAATAAAAATAAATCGAAAGTTGAATATTAAACATATGCTCAAAACTAGAACCGAACTACTAGAAGAAATTTATAACAGCGTTCACGAGGAAGTCCTCAGGATGGAAATTGCTATCGAAACTCTAACAGACATCGATGATGACACAGTAATTGAGACTGTGGTCAGGCGGTCACCTTTAGGAGCCAGAGAAGAAAACCTGACAAAGAAAGATGTCATTGCCAAATACACCAAAGATATCGAGAAGCGGGAAAAAGTGCTGAAAGTTATTAAAAAATTATTAAACAAAAATGAATGAGAAAGAAAAGTACAAGTTTATTCCTCTTCTCCCTCAGGATGGGAATAAATTGCGATGGCATGAAATTCTTATTCTGAAAGCAAAGGTAAACATTAAAAAATTATTAAATCTATGGAAAATAAAACGTACCCAACAATAGCAATAAGCTCACTGAGATTTGCGGAATACAATCCTCGCAAAGTAACCAGGAGTGTTATTGAACAACTAAAGCGCTCACTTCAAGAGTTCGGATGCCCAGTGCCTATTGTCATCAATACTCATAAAGGCAGAGAAAATGTCATTGTGGGTGGTGAAAAAAGAGTACGAGCAGCAACTGAGCTTGGATGGACAGAGATTCCTTACAGTTCCGTTGATATCCCACTACAAAAGGAAAAAGCACTAAACCTTGCTCTTAACAAGATTGAAGACCAATGGGATGAAGAAAAACTTGCTCAAATAATAACAGACCTAACTCAATCAGACTTTGATATCTCTCTTACAGGTTTTAACGAAGTAGAAGTCAGTAACCTCTTGGATACCACAATGCTACTGGAACAAGAAGAAGAAAAGCCTTGGGACACTGAGGAAGAAATCAAAAATATCACTGAACCCATATCAAAATATGGCGAGGTTTATCAGATCGGTCCCCACCGGCTAATGTGTGGCGATTCAACTAACGCAAACGATGTTAAGAAACTCATGGGAGAGAAACTAGCAGACATGGTATTCACAGATCCTCCCTACAACGTTGCTCACACTAGTAAAGAAAAACAAGGTAAGTTTCATACAGAAAAAGGAATAATTCTGGGTGACGACCAGAGTCAGGAAGACTTCAAAAAATTTACTGA
>JAAZON010000356.1 GCA_012797725.1 SAR324 cluster bacterium
CAGTTCAATC
Organism: SAR324 cluster bacterium; assembly: GCA_012797725.1. The sequence goes on from JAAZON010000356.1 coordinate 11, forward strand.
AATGTGCGCCACCAAAACGCAGGATATCAAAGCAACACTAGCTCAGATTAATTCTTTGCAAGAACATGGAGCTGATATAATTCGTATTGCAGTTGACAGCAGAAAAGATGTTGAAGCACTTGCGGAAATAAGAAAGAACACCGATGCCAGATTAGTGGTTGATCTTCAAGAAAATTACCGATTGGCGACCTTACTAGCACCCTATGTCCAGAAGATTCGGTATAATCCAGGGCATCTCTTCCACCACGAAAAGCACATTTCGGTGAAGGAGAAAGTGGCTTTTCTGGTGGAGGTTGCAAGGAAACACAATCTTGCAATTAGAATTGGAATAAATTCAGGTTCTATTGATCCTGCTCTAAAAAATTTGGGAAAGAAAGATTTTGCTGCTGCGCTTTCTTCTGCACGGGAGCACGTTGCAATCATGGAGGATCTCAAGTTTGAAAATTATCTGCTTTCATTGAAGAGTTCTGATCCTAACGAAGTTATTGAAATAAATGAGGCTTTTGCAAAAGAATATCCTTTTATACCTCTTCATCTTGGAGTAACAGAGGCGGGAATGTTGCCAATGGGTGAAGCAAAAACAAGGCTGGCCTTTGAGAATCTGCTTGCACGTGGGATAGGGGAGACCCTGAGAGTGTCTCTGACTCTTCCACATGCTGAGAAATTCAGAGAGGTTGAGATTGGGAGGCAGATAATTGAGGACGTCTATTCTGGACGCTTCAAATCTACGCCTCGCTTTGCGCACAATGGATTAAACATTATCTCTTGTCCCTCATGCTCTCGGGTAGAGAACGAGGCATTTATCCAATTAGCTGAAAAAGTACGTGACATGGCAGCTTTTGCCTCTTCTGAGAAAATTACAATTGCCATTATGGGCTGTAGAGTCAACGGGCCAGGAGAGACTGATGATGCTGATTTGGGCCTTTGGTGTGCTCCCAATCATGTAAACTTAAAGCGAAAAGGCCAGTTAATAGGAGTATTTTCTTATGAAGAAATCCTTGAGCAAACTAGGCAGCAATTATTGCAGCTAATAGATACAAGAAAGAATAAACATGTGTTATAATTTGGGTATCGGTGTATATGCAGTTTTGCCCGAGTCTTTGATTAAGTATTTAGTCAAGCTTCTTTAGGAAAAAGAGCTTCTAGACATAAGCAACTGAAGACAATAGACCTTTTTCTGCATCTTTAGATTAAGGTAGTTTTGCAGCCATTTCGAGAAGTAATTTTAAAGTATGATTAATCCTTTGGATAGGAAGTCAGGTCTTGAGCATGAGCGTCAAAGGAGTACATAAGAGTCCCAATCTTTTTGTGGTCAAAGGGGCAGAGACTGAAAAACAAATTTCAGGTACTGAGGGGCTCGCTCCTGAGCAGCTTGAATTAGTTGAATCCTATCAAAGAATGTCACATACAGAAGGGGCGTTGGTTGGAGTTCTTCATGGCCATAGCGCATGGGATCTTCGCCCCCTAATTCTTAGTCAAGGCAGAATTTTTATTCTTCGGGTTAGTGATCCGGCTCTCTCCTCATACCCTGAATTGGATGCCAAGCTTTCAAGGCTGTTTAAAGTATTAGATGTCGAGAAAAACCTAAGTGCAGAGATTCGTGTTGGCTACATGGAAAAACAACATTGGGTGCGTAGGTTGTTCTTCGATCAAACCTTGAAGGATCTTTTAAGTGAAGGCAAGGAGCTTCCAAAACATGAAATACTCATACATTCCTTGATTGTGGAGCTGGGGCGCTTGCATCGGATGGGGCTTTACCATGGACACTTATGTTTATCTAACATAGCGTTGATACAAGAGAGTCCATATATTTTTGACTTTGGGTTTCTTTCAGCCACACCTGCCTACAGTGCAGCTGACTCTGCACCAGAAATTCAAGCAGGAGAATTCGCCTCGCAAGCGTCTGATATTTATGGTCTTGGAACTATATTGCGTAGTTTAATTCCACAACCGCATTCGGAGACTTTGACGAGCTTCTTGGATTTAATGACCCAAAATGATGCGCATTTTAGGCCATCAATAGATGAAGTTAGGTATTTTTTTGAGAGTTTGAGCTCCTCTGAGGAAGGATTAGTTGAAAAAAGAGGGTACCCGGAAGACAGAAATCCAAGACGTAAATCTCTTGCTTCAGGAATTATTATTGAGCGAACGTCTTCAGCAAAAAGGGGCTCACGGGAATTTTCAATACATAGTCTTCTGTCATCAAGGTTCTTGCTTTATGCAATGCTTCTTTTGACTTTGTTCTTATTTATTTTTAAATTTAAAGACATATTTGTTAATGATTCCGAGCTTCAGTTTAAATATCAAGAATATTGGAATAGCTCTCAGCCTTCTTTGATGAAAGTGGTGGCTGATGCAGCCATAAATGATGGAGATCGTTTTGCCCAGGCTGTAATCATTCGTTCAACGATATCTCAAAATATTAAAGTTATATCAGATATGTTTCGAGTGGCATTTGATCCGCGGTGGGAAGAAAGCCTATCTGATAAAGATCGTGAGACGGTTCTTAGTATAGGCCTGCATAAACTCATGCAATATGGGGATCCTAAGCCCATTGTATTCAAGAATCTTCACCCTGGAGTTATTCTCGCGATTGTAGGTAGCCTGAATTTGGAAAGCAAAGGTAGTCAGTTTGAAGATGTTTCATTACTTCAGATGTCTACACTTCCCGATCCAATTGGAAGCGCTTTTAGGAATTTAGCCTCCGAAGGGCTCTATAATATGGAAGAACTTCCTGCAAGGGCTCTTAGTCATTTGCTTATAGGAGATGTTGGCGATGAAGGTTTAATTGCATATTTTAAAGATTGTAGAGAAACTTCGATATGCCTGGTTAGACTACTGGGAATTCGAAGTCTGGGAGCAACCAAGCCTGACTTCGATATCATGCTGTTAAATAAGCTGCCACTTGTCGCACCACCTATAAGGCCTCTTTTGATATGGTTCATCGAAGAAGATATCGCCCAATGGTCGAGCCAGAAGTCAAGCGTTAAGTTGGCTCTTGTTACAGGACAATACCCCGTTGGCGCCCTTTCCTTTGAACAAAGTGCCGACCTGCTTCGTTTCCCTCTTTCAAGTGTCAGACAAGCTGCAATGGATAGGCTTATAAATGAATATGGAATTAAGAGTGAAAGGAAAGCGTTTCTTGAGGTCTTGAGCAACCCCCTTAAGGATCAATTTCTGACTCGTGCACAGAGTATTTCACTAATCTCTTCCATGTTAGCTCCAAGCGATAAAGTCTTTCCATACATGGATCAGTGGTTTCTAACAAAACCAAATCCACAAGTTGTTCTTCAATTATTATTGAGTCTCGCTCAAATTCCAGGAATGGATGCGTTTTGTGTAGATGCGAGCAGATACCTCTCCCACGAAGATTGGAGCGCGGATATAAATGAACTTAAAGTTCTTTCGCGGCATCATGAGGCACTGGCACGAGTCCTTGCATATAACAAACTTCGCATGGATGTGCCTGAAGAACTTGCGATTTTACAAGAAATGGCAGAAGCAGAGCCCAATCAAAGAAACATACAATTAATTAGGCAAAGACTAGAATCAGCTGCAATATTATCAGGAAAAAGAGAGAGCGCCTCATAGGGCGCTCTCTCTTTTTCTCTGCACCAAGGCAGAATTTATGTTACTCTAATTCGCTAAAAGCACTCTCAGTGTTGAAGAAGGTGCTAGCAAACGAACGTAAAATAAAGGCACCAACTGCAACCACCAGGCAGCCAAGCGCTGCTCTGTACTGACCAAATGCTGAACTAAGAATTGCACCAAGGCCAGAAGCAACCATTACCAATACACCAAAGCTGCCTTCAAGATATGTAAAGATTCGTGCTATTGCTGTGTCAATTCGTTCAGAATTGTATTCACCAAGATCGCTTTGAGCAATGGCACCACTTACAATACCTGCTGTAAGAAGTGTAATTCCAACAACGAAGAGCACGAGCTGAATCTGTGCATTTGAAGGCGCTGTCAAAAAACTATGAATGCTTCTGCCAGCGCTGTTAAATTTTTCTTTAATCAACTTACTAAAGTCTCTCATTTTGTCTCAAGCTCCAATAACCAAGTTCAAATCCGACGCTGAAGTAATGCCAGCGCCCCAGTTTTCAATAAAGGTTATGGAGTCAAGACGAAGTTGTGCAACATAAATTTTGTCAAAATTCGATCTTTCCTTGAATTTCCATGTCTTGAGAATCATAGCTTTACAGAAAGATGCCTAAGGCTTTGAAAACATTGAGAGCAAATATACTTTAATAAAATAAATAAATTCAGGTAGATCGGGCTCTTAACTCCAGTATACAACAAAACTATTTGTTCTGCTGAAGTGCAGAGTTCAAAGAATGAAAGGCTGCGTCTTCCTGCTCATTCGTTATCTTTGGGCCAGAAGGCACTTGCTGCTTCTCCAAAGGGGCCTTCTGAGAAAGTCCACCGGTCTGAACGGCGGCGCTGTTTACCCAAGCACGTGCACCAAGTGGGGTTATAATTCTAAGCCATTCACCCTGGCGACCCTCAACGGCAAGACTTTGTCCCTTCGGAACTGTCATAAGTGTTGAATATTGTGCGCCTGGCCCTGTCCTCAGACTAGCACTTTCTGTTAACACAGTCGCTAAAGGCAAGTCCTTTGTAACACCACCGGGCATTCTTCCAATATCAACTGGGACAGAAGAAGGGCCTTCAGATGGATATAACAAGCGGCCTTTATCTCCTTGCACTGGCGCTGCTGTACTATTTGTCCTATTTCCATAGCGCACTGATAGGCGCTCAACTTCAGTTTCAGCGAGCATTAAGCGCGCTCTTGCCTCATCCAATTCCTTGGCTAAACGACGAAGCTGTTCTTGGGCTTCAGAGGCCCTGGATTCTGCTTCTGTGAGCTTGGATTTAGTTTCATTATATCGCTCTTGCAAGGAGGCGAGGTTTTGCTGAGACTGCGCATATTTCTTACGAAGCTCCAGATTCTCTTGTTGAACGGAGCGAGTAGCTTCTTGTACTCCTTGTACAGCTTTTTGTATTGGGCTTGTATCGACAGCTTTCTTAATCTGCTGTTCTCCTTTTCGTACTGGGCTTTCACCCAAAGATGCTTTGCTATCTGAATTGATGTTTTCTACGGAATGATTGGCTTCCTTGACTGGCAGATTATCATTAGGTCTATTTTGACCAGAGATTCCTCCAAGCTCCTTTTGTAGATTTGCCTCTGCAGTTTCAAGCTCCTGTAAACGTTTGGAGAGGTCATCGGGGGAATTTTCCTGTGAGAATGCTCCACTTGCAAAGAAACATTGGCTTGAAAAAAAAACCGCTGATGCAAGCAACGTCAGTGACCATTTTCCATGTTGAAGAATTGTTTTACGAAATATTTGCATCTTCATTTCCTATTAAGCTTGTGCCTGTTCTTTAACGCCTGACTGCTCTTTCATATTTAAGCGCTCCAGCCGTTGGCGCTTGTCTCTTTCTGCGAGAATTACTTCTTTAACTTCATGTGGAACAGCGATTCCTTGAAATAAAATATCAATCGTTTGTTTTGCTGCAGAGGATATGATCACGTCTCCCACTGTTAGTAATCTATCAATCAAGGATTGTTGAATCTCAGCGCTTCGAATATCGACATAGCGAATTCGAGAAATAACCTGATTAACCCATAAAACACCGTATCTACCTTCAATTCCATTTTTATCCAGGATGTAG
>JAAZON010000357.1 GCA_012797725.1 SAR324 cluster bacterium
ATGAACCACGTCATGGCAGAACTTGGAAACGTTAGTAGCGCGCTTTCAAGATTACAACATGTTAATGAGTTGTTGACGGTGCAAAGAGAAAACCTTGCTGCAGCTTACAGTCGTATTACAGATATAGATCTCGCTTCTGAAGTGGCGAAATTCCTAAGAACTCAGATAATTACACAAGCTGCAAGTGCTATGCTTGCGCAAGCGAATCAGGAAGCAAAAATCGTAGCTAAGCTGCTCGAAATGTCTTGATTAATAACACGGTTAAGTCCAAATATTGGCTTCCATTTGATATTTGAGTTAGCTTAGCATTGCACTATAGATATTCACTTAAAAAAGGGAAACTGATGAAAGTGCTTCTCCAGAGGGTAAATTTCGCACGAGTACTGGTTGAAGAGAAAACAGTTGGCGAAATAGGTCGTGGCTTACTCTTGTTTGTTGGATTCGGACAAGACGACGATGAGAAAAAGCTGGCCTCAATGGCGGTAAAGCTATGCAATATGAGAGTATTTGAAAATGAAAAGAGCCATTTTGATAAATCGCTTTTAGATATAGGTGGAGAAGTATTGCTTGTTCCCCAATTCACGCTCTTTGCAGATACATCCAAAGGAAGACGCCCTGAATTCTTCAAGGCAATGGAGCCTGATAGAGCCACAGGATTCTTTGATCAATTTGTAGACGAATTTCGAAAATTGCATATTAACGTAGTGCAAACCGGTATCTTTGGAGACCATATGCATGTTGAACTGGAGAATAATGGGCCGGTCACAATAATGGTTGAGCTATGACAGATTCCACGATGATTGAAGTGCTAGTCTTTTTGATTCTTAGTTTACTGCATGGACTTCTAAGGCTCAGCGAGGAGTCTTTGAGGAGAATTCAAAAGCCTCTGCTGAAGAGCAAAGAGGAATTGGGTGATAGAAGTGCTCGCATAACCCTTGAGCTTTCAGAGACACCAGCGGAGGTGGAGATGGTAGTTCGAGTATTAAGCACTTTTGTTTTGGTGCTTATTGGCCTAGATCTGGGATTTTACTTAGCTGGGGAGTTTGATCAAAAACTTAGTGCGCTGGGATGGGTGGGGGGAATGGGCTTCGTTTTTGTTTGTTTGGGTAGTGCAGTTTTTGCATGTACTTATATTTTATTCGTAGGCGAGATTATTCCTAAATATCTAGCTTCAGCATATCCTGAAGGTATTGCTAGAATTCTTAGTCCAAATCTAAAGAAAAGCATGGAGATTTTGTCGCCTCTTATAAGAAGTCTTAATTGGACTGGGCGCAAACTGTTCCAGAGTTTTGGCGTTGAGTGTGATACTTCCGAGATAGTTACAGAGGAAGAGGTTAAGGAAATGATTCGTGAAGGAACGGATCTGGGGGTGTTTGAGCAGGTTGAAGAGCAAATGGTCAATAAGGTTTTAAAGCTGGGTGATAAGACAGCAGCTTCATTGATGACTCCCCGGAATGAAATTGTCTGGCTTGATGCAAGTAAGAACCCCAAAGAACTTCTTAATGAAGCATACGAGAGTGGACATAATAATTTTGTGGTGGCCCGTGAGTCATTGGATTCAATTCTTGGTTTCACTTCGATTGCAGATCTCTCTCGATTTGTCATGACAGAAAAAGACAACGAGTCTATTAGCGAAATTGTACGTGAGCCATTAATTCTTGGAAATCATCTTTCAGGCCTTAAGGTGCTAGAGCAAATGAGAGAAGCTAAAAGGCATATTGCTCTTGTCGTAGATGAATATGGAGGACTAGACGGCATAATAACAACTCACGATTTAATAGAAGCTGTGCTTGGAGAGTTGCAGGACGAGAATGAAGAGGAAGCAAGTATAACTTATAGGTCTGATAATTCATTTTTAGTAGATGCCGCTTTCGA
>JAAZON010000358.1 GCA_012797725.1 SAR324 cluster bacterium
CCTGGGTTGCCTTATGACATCTGGACGACTACTAGAAGAGCGGGCCGTCCTAAACTACCGTGATGTATGATAACTCGGCTCATCTCTGCTAACACTTTAGTAAAATATGATAAGATAATAATTCCACCAATTTAAGCAGTTCGCTATCATTTCACGCCCATATTCCAGGTATCGAATTACCACAGCTACATTTGCCCCCTTCTAACTTATTGGACAAAGTAAAAAAACCATCGCGCTCAATTACTGACTTTGAGCAATTTGGACAAATTGTATCCTGTTTGTTTTGTTCTGGAACATTCCCTAAATAGACATAGCGCAGTCCACATTCAAGAGCGATCTCTTTTGACTGAAGCATTATGTTGCCAGGAGTCAAAGGCAAACCTTTTAATTTATGTGTTGGATGAAAACGTAAAAAATGAAGTGGGGTATCCGCTCCAAGATGCTTAACTATCCATTTACACATTTTTCTTATATTTTCAAGGTTGTCCGATAAGGTTGGCACTATCAAGTTACCAACCTCAACCCAGAGCCCTTCTTCCCTCATAATCTCCAAAGTACGAAGTACTGGTGAAAGTGTTGCCGCATTCAATTTTTTATATATCTGTTCATCAAAACCCTTAATATCAACATTTGCCCCATCCACAACTTTGCATAATTTCCTAAGGGGCTCAGGATTAATGTATCCGGCGGTAACCAAAAGATTCTTAATTCCCTTCTCTCGAGCTAGCGCTGCTGTTTCATAAGTATACTCATAAAAAACCATAGGTTCAGTGTAAGTGTATGCGATAGATGGAGAATTACTATTAATCGCGTTTTCCACCACAGCCTGTGGGGGCATTTCGATAACGTCGGTATCCTCTGGCCTTGATTGTGAGATTTCCCAATTTTGACAATTAAGGCAATGCAAATTGCAGCCAGCTGTTGCAATAGAGAAAGCTTTTGTCTCAGGAAGAAAATGGTAAAAAGGCTTCTTTTCTATTGGATCAACATGAGCAGCGCATGGATTACCGAAAGCAGTAGTGTAAAGCTTCCCATCCTTCGCAACCCGCACTCGACAGGAGCCTCTGGTGCCATCATCTAATATACAAGCATGAGGACATAATTCACACTGCACTGGTCCATTTTCCACTAAATCATTTTTTTGGTACCAATCAGCCTCTCTGGCGTATTTGTTGAGCTTCGTACTTACAGTTTCTTTCTGCTCTCCCTTCATGGATCTCTTCCCTTTTTCAAGAAACATTATTTTGACCGCAGATAGTCCCACGGCAAGGCTGCTACAACCCATAAGACATTGCTTGATAAATTTCCTGCGTCCGTTAATTTCCATTTTTCTCTTTCGCTTCAGTCTTTTTGCATTGTATCAGAACTTCCTACTTGTTTGCCATTAAAAGGCTTGCTGCATTTTAAAAAGAATGCTGCCAAAAACTTGGAGATATTCCCTATGGGGCATATTAGGTTACAGAATAACCTGTGAAAAATGAAAGATAAAACAACCACTCCAAAAAACACCCAAAGCACAGTACTGTTTGTTTGAAAGCCCCCTACCCATAACCAAGCAAAGCTATCAAAGGTGAAATTCATTTTACCACGAGCAGAAGCTGCAGCCTCAAAATAGAACACAATAGTCGCAAGCAGGAAAAAAGTGGCAACCCATGAAAAAAATCGAGGAGATGCCTTCAATTTTTTTCTAGCATGAAACTGACAATCATGAAGTGTTCCTATCGGGCATACGTGATAGCACCAATGACGTTTCTCAAGATTCATAATAAGTGCCATTGGAACTAGATAAGGACGAAAGTGCCCGAAAATGCATTTTCTTGGACACACATGACAGAATACATAAGGAATCTTAAAATTACAGCGAAAGATTGGATAGAATACTACAAGAGAGAATGCAAAGTAATTTACCCACCTTGTGCTGCTTATTCCACCCCAAAGATACACAAGCTTTTCTGATGTCTTCTTAAAGATGGCGTTTAACTTAGTCGCCAGGTACCTTAATAATCCTGCAGCTCGGATCAATTCCAATCCTAATAATAGCACGACAACAAGTTTGTACTCTATGAGAAATGAAAATGCATAAATAGACATCTTGGTTTCGTCATGTAAAATAAGCAGGCCAAGCAGTCCTAGAAATCCAAGAGCAATAGTCAAAGGCAGGAATCGAAAGAACAGCGATAAGTCCTTTCCAGAACACTCTCGAAAACCAAGCAAAATTGCTGTTGGAAGCTTCAGAACAAAGAGGAGCAAAGAAGCACCAAGGAAGCCAAAGAATGGCAAGGCAAACACGCCCACTAAAAGAGCCCCCAAAGACGCTCCAATAAAGTCTAGCGCCAAGAACGATGCTGCTCTTTGGCCTATGGAGATATCTTCAACTCTTATTGATGTTCGTGCAGCAGAAACAAACTGGGCTCCGACAAAGAATCCTCCAAAAAAGTTAAGAGAAGAAAACAAAACAAGGCCCACCGCAAAGGACTTCGTAGCTATCATTGGAAGGAAAAAAAAGATCGAGCCAATAAATAAAGCCAAAATGGCAAGCGCTACGTCATGCAGAGCCACCCAGGCTCTTGTTGTAGTTCTTAAACTTCCCCAAATCAAAGATCCCAAAGCTCCTCCAGCAAGAAAAGCACTGATAAGAAGCCCCATATGCTGATAAATAGCTCCAAACAAAATTTGGAAGGCCAAAATAATCAAAATCTCAAAACCCATTCCAACAAAAGCACTGCTAGCCACTGCAGACGAGACCAATGCAGCTTTGGAGAAAGCCACGAGCAGACAAAGGAATAAGAATAACAAGACAAAAAAAACGGAAATGAACAAGAAACTACTATCGAAGGCTTTAAGCCAAAGCTTTAAATTCTGATAATATGCAATGGGAAACAAATCGCTGTTAGCACGATGAACTCCTTTAATAAGTTTCTTTGACTCTTCAAGCCGCCCACCTCCAAACTTTGCATCCATGAAAGCTTTGTTTATAATAAGTGTCGGAATTCCTTTCTTGGATAACAAAGGAGCAATCTCATAACTAAGGACAGAATCAGAGGCTATGAGATATTGAGTTGATCCTGGAAGCAGCATTACATTTGCAAACACATCTTTAAGAGCATTTATTAATGAAGCAGTCAATTCTTTCAGCTCTTCGCTAAGATAGTTCTCGGCACCACTTAAGCTGAAAGAGAATATACCATTTGCTTTGAGGGATTTTTTAATTAAATTGAAAAATTCAATCGTATAGAAGCGATTAAGCTGTCCATTTGAAGGATCCGGCAGTGCCATTATTATCGCATCGTAGGCATTACTTTGTGTCTTTATAAAAGCACGAGCATCGACTGTAAAGGTTCGGACTCGTGGATCCCTAATCTGAGGGAAGATTTCTATAGCAATCTTTGCTAGCAAAGGATCAATATCTACATAATGGAGATCCTTCACATTGTATTTAAAGACTTCCCCCAGCGAAGCCAACAAGGGACTCCCCACCAGCAAGACACGCTGGCAGTCTCTGGCTTGCGACAATGCGTAATGAATCCTTTCTTCGGCAGTCAATGGATCCTCATTTGAGAGGACAGGTTGCCCATTAACAAATATTGAATACTGTCCGTGAGATTCTTGAAGAACAACTTTGTTATAAGGTGAAGAATAGGATGATATGTATTCCTGCCCTCTAAGAATACTACGAGACAAATAATTTTTCACAGGCTTGTGCAAGTAAAAAAGTGAGGCGATAAGTCCAAGTGTTGCAAACATCAGTGTTTTAAACGATATCGAAGTTAATAGGATTCTGGCCAAAGAAATCAGATTAAGAATTCCAAGGATTAAAAGTCCATATGAAATCCAAAGTGGGCTAAATTCAGGAATCAGGAAAAACGTGAAAGCAAAGCCTCCGATAATGCCTCCTATCATATCAAAGCCATACAATGTTCCCACCGCAGAATTTTTGCTCTGAGTACTGGAGACTTCTATGTAGAGCGGCAAGAGAAGGGCTGCAGAAATACAATAAGGGCTAAGTGTAAGAAGCGAAGCCTTCACAACATCCGCCAGACCAAAGACTAAACCTGCCTCATGGTTTAAGAGAAACGTTGCAAGGGTTAGAAGAGACAGCAAGGGACAAAGTGCAAGCAATAATTGAAAAAGCAAAATCCAAAAAGCTCTTTTTTTTGACAACAGAAGAAATCTTGACAAGAAAGTCCCCAACGCTCCACAGAGCAGCCATAGAGAGAGAAGCAAAGACAAGACAAGCTCATTCCCGGAAAAACTCCCAAGGAACTCATGCATTATGAGCATTTGGACGAGGGCAGAAGAAAAGCCCAGAGAGAAAGCTGTCCAGAACATGAAGCCGCACATAGGAAGCATATACTACAATGCGGCTAGGCTTTGTAGTCAGGTGGCTCTTGCCTCTAAGTTCAAGACTATGACAACAGATCAGAAAGCATCGGGCTCTCTGCAATGACGTGCCAGATCCGTCATTACGATTCTAAGCTTTCTTCAAAAGATTCAATTTCATGGAATCGCTTTGCATTGTCTGTTGCAGCACCTGCACACCGATTTTCTGCTGAGTGCTGTACTTAGTTAAGTTTGCAGCAACTTCTCCCATGTCCGCATCCTCAATTCGCGCACGTGCAGCCGTAAAGTTCTCTTTACTAACATTGTTGTTTTGAATTGCAGTATCCAACCTTGAATATGCCGCACCTAAGTTTCCTTGGGCCTGAGAAAGACTTGCAGAATAGTTAGAGATAGAATCAAGGGATGCCCTTGCGCTTGCAGCGCTTGAAAGATCCACCGAGACAACTCCAGGCGCCTGACTTGCTACAGAAATCTGCGAATTCGGACTGCTGTCTGTTCCAACTTGTGCCTGGAATTGTCCTGACATGACATTCATTCCGTTAAACTGGGTTGTGGCTTGAATGCGCTGTGCTTCCTCCGCGAGAGCTTGCGCCTCTTGATTGATGTTAGCCCGCTGCGCATCGTTATAAATACCATTTGCTGCTTGAGTTGCTAATTCAGCTTGTCGGGTTGCTATTTCGCCGAGGGAATTGTATGCGCCTTGCGCCACATTTATCACAGATTGGGCATCATAGGCATTTCTTGTTCCCTGGCCAAGTTCCACTTCTAGATTTTGCAGGGACATGGCAATTGCAAGACCTGCTGCATCGTCTGATGCTTTGTTTATCCTTTTTCCGCTAGCTGCTTTTTGGAAGGTATTATTCAAAGATAACGTAGATACTTCTAATGCCCGATTTGCTTTCATGCTGTCAATTGCCATACTTGCATACTCCTAATAAGATTTTCCTCACTGAGGTAATATCTTCGGCTCAAATCTTGCTCAGCTCAATTAACGGTGGCTTTTTCTTGGAATAGGAAATTCTCGGATTTTGCTTCGTTATTTTCACGGCAAACGATGCCCTATGGTCTCAAAAAAACAATACTGCCTATTCTGTCTCAATATTGTTATAATCACTTGAAGTTTGGGCTTTTCAACCTTTATATCTTAATTTCTTAAACACTATGACCATCCTTTCTAATTTGCGCCAACCTGTTGTCGCCGGGTATTTTTATCCAGATAACAGCCAAGAACTTTCAGCTCAAGTTAAGAACTTCTACACCAACATAGACAAGATTAACATTACTGGCGAGGTTCAAGC
>JAAZON010000359.1 GCA_012797725.1 SAR324 cluster bacterium
TAGCGTACCTTGTGCAGGTCCAGAAAAGAAAGAATTTGCCGCGATCAAGTAAAAGAGAATTCCACCAATGATTGCACAGATTAATGAAGCGAAGGCAGGAGACAATAGGGGCTCCAACTTGACAAAGTTTTCAAGTTCTTCTTCAACAAAAGCAACATCCGACTCTTTGGTCTTCAACGTAGACTCATCTTTGATCAAGGGCTCGGTGGAGGCATGAATTGGACTTTTTATGCTTTGTCCAGGATTGCAATCACAAGAACTTGGGCATAGATCCAAGGCTCCCTTGTCAGCCTCGAAAGGATCATCAACAACTTCGTAAGCTTCAAAACATGAGTCTGAATGGGCGTTCGTGCATGTGAGACCTTTTTCCAATTGTATGATCACATCAAGAGCCGAATTAGGTCGATCCTTTGGATCCTTTGAGAGTAATTGAAGGATTAAGACATTCAACCAGGAAGGAATATCAAAATTGATTTCAAATGGTGGAATAACTGAAACATGTAAGTGCTGATACATATATTCCATTGGAGTTTCGGCTTTAAAGGGATAAATCCCGGTGCACATCTCATATGCGATTATGCCTAGTGAGTATAAATCTGTTTGAGGACCAAGCTCTGTCTGACGCCATTGCTCAGGAGCCATGTAGGCCGCTGTCCCCACCAGCTCACTTCCTGATGTGTCAGAGGAGAAAGGAGTATGCGCTATTCCAAAATCTGCTATTTTTATAAAGCCATTATCAGCGAGGATTATGTTTGAGGGCTTAAGATCTCTGTGAACAATTCCTGCTTCATGAATGGCATGTAAACCGCGGCAGGTCTCTGACAATATGGCAATGTTTTCATTGACATCAAGAGGGCCTTTGGCAACAAGATCCTTTAAACTGCTTCCCGAAACTAGTTCCATTGATATAAAAAGCTTCGACTGATCCATTCCCACATCATATGTACGGATGACATTTGAATGGTTGATCTTCCGAGTGAGTGAAGCCTCTTTAATAAAACGTTTTATGGAGAGCTCATCGGCAGAAAGAGTGGGAAGTAGAATCTTAAGGGCAACAAATTCTTTTAGTAGCTCATCGTATGCTTTGTAGACGCTTCCCATGGCTCCAACGCCTAGAAGTTCTTCGAGTCTGTAACGCCTTGCTAAGAGCTTTCCGTCGATATGCGTTGAAGATATATCTGCCATGACAATTTCTTTTCCGATCCGATAAATCGGCAGTTTTTGTGACTTTCTTGAAAAGACATTTTCGCCTATCCAAAGGAATGGTATTCTCAAGCTAACGAGCTGATCTTATTGCCCCTTGTCCTCGCGATGACGTGCAAGTGAATTCTGTAGACCCACCTGAACAGTTAAGAAGAATGAGATAGCCTTGCCAATGTAGTAAAACTGTAAATACCAGTGTTATGCCCATCTTTCCATTTGAGTTTGACGGCATAATTCCCTACCGGTTGGATTTCTTCAAGGAAGTTTTCCTCATCTATTGAACTACTAATTATCTTTAAACTGTTTTTTTTGTTTTGCAGGCCTTGCTTATCAATAGACTGAAGCCGCTGCTTTTCGCAGATGGCGCATGGGCAATTGGATCTCAACACCTCGCTTGATACGTCGCAGATACTTCGATCTTTCCACTGAATTCTTATACCATTTGGCCCAAGTCGTTTTATTGCCAGAGGTAATTTTTCCATAGCTTAGATAATAGCGAGAAGTACACAAAGCGCAAAAACTTACGTTAGACAATCCGCCAAAACTTCTGTCGGATTGAAATGCTTTGAAGCGAGGTAACTAGTGCCATTTTCAATAAGTCTTTTCACTATCGATTATCATTGTTAAGCGGCTTAAACAGTAACTTAAGGCATTTCA
>JAAZON010000360.1 GCA_012797725.1 SAR324 cluster bacterium
CTCTCAAAAAACTTTCTCGCAACTGGGGTGGAGAATACCACCAAGGCGTTGCGCCGATACAACTGCTGCGATAGCGCTATCGGCTTCATGTTTAGTTGGGCTGCCCGCTATCTGCTATAACACATCCTTCTTGAACACATAAATCGACCACCCGATTGTATCCCGCCCCCACCTCAAGTGGTTCGCCCGATTCTCCTTTACTCGCTTCAACACCTCTCCCACGTCAGGATCATCCGGATGATCTTCTGCCCACTCTCTCGCCGCATACCACTGCAACCCTTCATATCTGTCCCAATCATCCGGGCTGCTTACCAATGTGTAGACCAATTCCAGGCCAAGCGCCTGTCCTGCCTCCGCATTCTCGTAGTGCATCCCAAACGAGCTCCGCTCTGCTCCGATGGCTTGCAAATACTCGGCTGCTGGTTCTTGCCGCCAGTATGGCTCCCCCACCACCACCCAGCTTCCGGGGGCTGCCATCTCTTTCAGCGCCTTGAGCGTTTCTTTGTGGCCGCCGTAGATCCAGCTCGCTCCAATGCAGGCCACCAGATCAAAGCTCTCTGGCTTATCCGGCTTATAATTCGCCCCATCCATCTCCAAGAACGTCAAATGAGCATCTGGAACGCGTTCTTTGCACTTCTTCTCTGCGTCCGAAACATGGTACGGTGAGAGATCAATGGCTGTTCCTTCAATCCCGTACCGTTCCGCCAGGCGGATGATGAACTCGCCCTTCCCCGTGGCGATCTCAAGCACCTGTGCTCCAGGTTCCAGGCGCAGTAGCGCGATGAGTTCCTCAAATTTCTCAACACTTATCGGGTTGCAGATGACATGTTCCCGATGTGTGATGTCAAAGTACTTCCATTGGTCCATCTTCAACCTCCTGTCAAATGGGCAGAACAACCGTTTGCATTACTTTTGTGTGTGCAGCACGGATTCAGTTTTCCTGTCCCGCATTGCAATTATACAATCACCTCTATTTACACAAAACAAAAGCGCTCTCCATTGGAGGGCGCTTGAGATTTTGGATCATTTCCGGTCAGGCATGCATTACCGGCCTAAACTTATACCGATCGTTTTGATTTAACGAATTTTTTCTCATCATTGGTGTATAACCTTCTATTCTTCAGAATTTTCAATAAGTCTTAAAATTCTAGCGGCTACACAAGTTTTCCCCCAGGACCGTCCAGTTACTTCCTGCAAAACACCGGATTCTTCCAAAGTCCGGACAACCTGGCGAGCGTAGGCAAAGATACACTGAGCAATTTAGCAGCCTTTAAATCGGTCATATTTTGAAAGATTTTTTCAATACCCGTCGAGCTTTGTAAAAATATGCCATATTTCGTTCAAAGCGATTCGGCAAAACGGGTGCCTTTTGCGATCCATATTAATTCTTTGAGAATTTTATCGTCCAAGCGCCGGATTAAGCTCCGTAGGCTCATATGCAACAGGGAATGTATAGGATCGTTCGGAATACTTCGCGATAATTCGGGATAATTACACAGCATCTTTTGGCGAGTACCACCTCCAAAAAACAGACCACGATTGAGTGGGGGTGGTGCCAGAATTTGCACGTAGAGGAGGAGAATGACACTTTTCTCATTTTAGCGATAATATCGAATTACGATAATTATATATTGACAAACGATAAATCGCATGTTACAGTATCCCTATCCCATTACGCAGTGAGGCATTGCTTATGAAAAAAGGGTCAACGCTTTTCTTAAAGTCTGTCATTTGTCTTATCGCAATCGGGGCCCTTATATGGCTGATTTGGTTTCCTCAACTTGAAGGAAGAGCGGCTAACTTAGATCTACTCAGTATTTATAAAGATCCGCTTATTATCTATGCTTATATAGGTTCAACCCCATTTTTTGTTGCGTTATATCAGGCATTTAAGCTTTTAGGCTATATTGACGGCAATAAAGTTTTCTCTCAATCATCAGTGAACGCTATGAGGAATATAAAATACTGTGCAATCACATTCAGTGGCTTTATTGCGCTAGGGATACTATACATAAGGTTATTTGTGAATGGTGACGACCCGGCGGGTGTTACTGCCTTGGGCATTTTTACTACTTTTGCTTCTGTCGTAATTGCAACTGCTGCTGCTGTTTTTCAAAGCCTTCTACAAAAGGCCGTAGACATAAAATCAGAAAATGATTTAACAGTATAAGGTGCAATTATGGCAATCATCATAAATATCGATGTAATGTTGGCAAAGAGAAAAATGAGCGTTACTGAACTTACAGAGAAAGTTGGTATAACCATGGCTAATCTTTCCATCTTGAAAAAAGGAAAGGCAAAGGCTATCCGTTTTTCAACGCTCGAGGCAATTTGTAAAGCACTAGATTGTCAGCCAGGAGATATTCTAGAATATAAAAGTGAGTAGCTTTCTAACTTCAAAGCGATTCATTATCTCCAAAACCTAGAAAGTTGTTTGGTCTGTTGTGCGACGCCATTCGATATTTACCGCAGACCGGCAAGCACCGGTCGGAACTTGTACCGATAGACATGATTTAACGAATTTTGGATTGTTCTTTTTCTGTGAAAATGATGGGAACAAGATTAATCCAACCGCATTCCTTTGATCTAATTATTTCGATAAAGACAGCACTTTTTATACTTCCTTCCACTTCCACATGGACATGGATCATTACGTCCAGCTTTTTTCTTTCGTGGCATTATAGGAAGTGATGGTTTTTTTTGTGCATCCGACATATTTGCGACTATTTCATCCATTTCAGTAGAATGTGCCCATGGAAATTCCAAATTTGAGCTAAATCTAATAACACCAGTTCTTGGCTCTAAACAAAGACCA
>JAAZON010000361.1 GCA_012797725.1 SAR324 cluster bacterium
AAACACCACGGCGTCTCCAAGGACCGCTTCCCTCTGTATCTCAAAGAACTGGAGTTCCGGTATAATCATCGCACCGGGGATCTCTTCGATCAGGTCGCCAATTGCCTGTGCGATCTGGTGCCAAAACAGGACTAATTACCTAATAAAAAAAGGCGCAATCCGGTCTGGATTGCGCCCAATGGTTTTTCATGGTGCCGAAGCCGGGATTTGAATGCGTGAAGATAATTTTTAGCTAACCCCAGGTATTCCGGTCTTTTCCTTTGATTTCAATATCATAGACGCATATTTAGCGGCGTTCAATAGTCGCAACCAGTTCATTATTTGCACCCAAAATCGTTTGAAGGGGACCCAAAAGGGACCCAAGAGCATCAATCAGAAGTAGTAACTCCATCCCATTCTTATTTCCGTCCTAGTCTCTGAGTCAGCTCGTTCAGTGCCGAAATTTAAAAAGATCGCAGAGTTCTTGGTCAATTCGTAGAGTTGATTGAATCCACACTTGTAGAGCTTGTAATTCTCACCCAATTCATAAAAAATTCCTTGCCCATAGAATCCTACATTCCAACGCTCTGAGACCTTTTTTAGCAAACCTATTGTAGCTCCTGGTCCAAACGCGACATTATCAATAAATCGGCTGCTCAGTTTTGTGTCAACTTCTATCAAGGCATAAAAAAGACCCCAAAAGGGATGAGAAAACGACCAACCACCACCAGCGCTTAACTGAAATACAATATCCTCGTCACCATTCGGGAAAAGGTTCTGCTCGACTCCAGCCAATAATTTCCATGAAATAGGTCGAAAAAAAATGTCCCGTGCAGACAGTGATAAAATATTTAAGATTGTAGCTTCTTGGAGTTTGATAGTGCCCCCTTTCTCATAGTATCGCCCACTTACTTCCAGGATCTTTACCTGTGACGCTTCGTAACTGTTATCTTCGAGTTCCAACAGATCTCGGTAAGCAGGACGAAGCGTGATTTCAACGAAAGGAGAGTCCTCACGGTAACCAAGACCAAAATCAACCTTGGCAGGTGTATACCTTGATTCGGGAGGCGTCGGTTCAGGGATTTTTTCATGTGATTTAGAATCAACCCCCAAACCTTTCGCAGCATCTGCTAACTGAAAAAACTGTTCTTGAAACTCTTCCTGCCTCAATTCCATACGGGAATATCGATATTTTAAATACTCTTCGGCTAATGCTAATGTCCGGCGTTTCTCTTCTCTGGAGATTTGCGACGAAACCAAGGTATCGGATGATAAACCATGAATGGCGATGGTTTTTGCCGACTTCTGATCACGTTTATCCAGCTGAGTTGCCAAATACCTGATTTGTGTTACCGGTGATGGGCGATAAAGCACCTTTGATACGATACCCGATTTTGACACGACATTAACCGTATCCGAAGGTATTACCCCATACCCCCAGCTGTTCCAATAATAGTCGACAAGATGCAGTGAGGGTCGTCCAGCTTCTATAAGGAAAAGGATGTTGAAGGAACAGTTCTCATCTAGAAAGTAATAGTCAGAATATATCTCCTTCAATTCTAGAATATGCAGAACCATCCGGCGTGTTTCCTTTTCATCCAAGTTCAG
>JAAZON010000362.1 GCA_012797725.1 SAR324 cluster bacterium
AAGAAATTCATTGAAAAATGGGAGGAGGGCTACAAGCTCGTGCTCGGCATCAAGACTAGAAGCGAAGAGTTCTTTCTTTTTTATATAATGCGGACATTATACTACCACACCCTTCAGAGGCTTTCAGAAATAGAACTTACAGAACATTTTAGTGGCTTCGGGCTTTACGACAGAGAGGTCATCGAGCTCATTAGAACTTGCGATGACCCTTACCCTTACCTTAGGGGACTCATAGCAGAATTTGGCTTTGAAAGCGCAAAAATTGAGTATACCCAAAAGGCGAGAACGAGGGGGATAACCAAAAACAGTTTTTATACCCTCTACGATCAAGCCTTGCTTGGACTAACTAGCCACTCGAAGGTGCCGCTGAGACTTGCTGCGATGCTTGGATTTTTATCGGCGATAGTCAGCCTTGCAGTGGCAGCAATCTATCTAGTGTATAAGCTCATTTTTTGGAGCAATTTCACTCTTGGATTAGCACCGCTTGTTGTTGGTTTATTCTTCTTCTCTTCGGTACAACTTTTTTTTCTTGGTATATTAGGCGAGTACGTAGCTTCGACGCATACTCAAATCTTAAAAAGGCCTTTGGTTGTAGAGAGGGAGAGGATTAATTTTGATTGACGATATGAGCGCTAATTAATTCTGAGTATGAAAAAGTCGATTTTGAAAAGCACTAATTGGTCGAAATATTCAATGTCTTCTTTTATTAGATTTATCCTCGTTGGGGCTGTAAATACTGTCGTTGGTTATGCAATCTTCGCCTTACTTACCTATATCTTTACCAACAGATTGCCCTACCCGTACATATTTGCGTCAATCCTGGGAAACATTATTGCTATAACTATTGCGTACATTAATTACAAACTTTTTGTTTTCAAGACGCGAGGAAATTATTTAAAAGAATACTTGCGCTTTTACGTTGTGTACGGATTCTCGTTTATTTTAGGCCTTATCGGGCTTCCACTTCTTGTTGAAGGTTTTGGGATGAATCCGTATGTGGCGGGAGCAGGGCTTAGTGTTGTTACAGTATTAGGCAGTTTCGCAGGACATCGGAATTATTCTTTTCGATCCGCAAGCGATCAAATGCGTACTGGTTGACGAATGAACTGTCGCAGTGGAGCTTTTTAGATTCTTAGGCTTGGTTACTTCTTAACGACAACTTCCCAAGGGATGCAGACAGCAGCCAAGCTTAATAGCAGAGATGTTTGAAATCCCATATAAGCAATAAATGGTACATTAGGGGTGATGAAAGTGAAATCATTGAGTCCTGCCCAATATAGCATCAAAGCCTGAAATTCAATAAAAATAATGCCAAAAAGAAGCAATCCAAGTAATAGCGTTTTCCATTTTGCAGAAACACTCGTAAGACGCGCCAAGAAAAGAATCCCAAGAGGAATGGCTGTTAGTGCGTAATGTGACCAACTCACGGGTAAAAATAAAACCGATAAAAGTGCAAATTTGAAATAGCGAAGATCTGTACTCTTTTCTTTCAAAATAGCTGAAACACAAAATGTCAGGATTAAAAGACCCATTCCAACAGATCCAACGATCAGAAGAGCTGAGGGAGCTTCTGGGTATGCAATCTGTTTGATAAGATTGTCTCCACTGTCGATTTGTGTAATGGCGAAGCTTCCACGATGTGCAGTTCGAGCCAAGAGGAAAGGGAGGGAGAGGTTAAAGACAGAAGACATCCATAGGTTAGAGACTTCAGATGTCTTTTTTAAATAATCGAGAAACGGTTCCCATCCACCTATCACAAGAAAGGATAGTACAGTCAATAATGCTGCCACCATTACAGAAGTCAAAAGTGTAGACCAATTTCGCTTAAGGAGCAGAAAAACGAAGAGAAGAAAGTGAAGTGGTTTTAACGCCAACGAAATTCCCAACAAAATTCCAGCTAGTAAATTCCGATCGTTTCTCAATGAGTTCCAGACGCAGACTAGGAGCAATAACAGATGGCAATTCATTTGACCAAAGAAGATGTCGGCGTGAAGTGTTGAAGAAAAAGCTAGCAAGATGGCTAGAGCAAAGGCGCTTGTAAACCAGGAAGTACGACTTCTTGAGGTTTGGTATCGTTTTAGTAAAACAAACAGAGAAAGATAAAGTGCAAGCACAGAGCTAAGGATCCAGATCCGATCGAATGTTACAATATCCATTTTGTTTACGAAAACAGAGAGCAATAAGGGGGCAAGTGGAGGATAAGGACTTGGATGAGGATTCGTGCCGTCTTTTGTTATGCCTAAATACTTTTCCCTCATAAGAGGTATTGGCTGGTACGGCGAATCATTTTCGCTGAATGCTCTTGCCATTAGGTAAAGTTGGCAGGAGTCCGTATTTGTAGAGATCTCAGGAGAATTTAAATGATTTAATATGGCTACTAAACGGAAAACGCCTGTCGCGCAAATGCAGAACATAACCAGTATTCGAGTTACAACATAGCGCTTATTTGAACCCCAAAGTAGACATGTGGACTTAGAAAACATCCCTATCCTCATATTTGTTTTTTTCTAATCTGTTGGTTAGTGCTCTTAACCAGGACATTGCATAAAAACTTAGATCCAAATACCCATACTAACAGTTTCTAAGAATCTTTTGGTAAATTATAAACATATTTAACAGGATGTCCTTGAGATCCCCCCTTTTATACTGATTCTAAAAACATATAGGAATATTAACTATGTAAACCTACCGACTCGCAACAGGGGTTTTGAAGTGGGCATCTCTTCGTCGCGCTAGATCTATTTGCTAGAGGTTTCCAAAAGAGTTGAAGGCATATCCACAATAGCATACCCCGAATTAACATATCGGGTCTGAAATCCAAGATTTTTTGCTTGGGCATATAGCCCTTCACAGCTAGCTCGCTGGATAAGGAATCCCGTTTCCCTAATCTTAGCTCGTTCCATAAGCTTTTTTACGCATTTCCAAGATGCATTATTACAACATGTGGTTGCATAGACATTAAATTTTACGAGTTCGTTAAAACGATTCTGCCACTCGCTCATTTGATGTAAATTCTCAATTTCAATA
>JAAZON010000363.1 GCA_012797725.1 SAR324 cluster bacterium
GAGGACTTTCTTCGTTCAATAATCAAAGAAGTTCTCGAGAAATGTGAAGAAGAAATGGCTTTCTTTGCAAGTCGTGAAGGCATGGCGAAGGATCATGTGGAGCACCTTGAAAAAGTCGCCAATGCAACTTTTGCTCGCATGGACTATACGGATCTAATCAAAGAACTGGAGAGATCGGGGCGCACTTTTGAGTTCCCAGTAAAATGGGGAATGGATTTACAGGCCGAGCATGAACGTTTTATAACCGATGAAGTAGTAAAAGGCCCTGTCTTCGTTATTAATTATCCCAAAGAAATCAAAGCATTCTACATGCGTATGAATGAAGATGCTAAAACCGTAAGGGCAATGGATTGTTTGGTTCCTCGTTTAGGAGAAATCATTGGCGGCAGCCAGCGCGAGGAGCGATACGATGTTCTTTTAAACCGCATTCGAGAGTGCGGTTTAGCGGAAGAATCTTATTGGTGGTACTTGGAACTAAGAAAATTCGGAACAACGCCTCATTCTGGCTTTGGCCTTGGTTTTGAGCGCTTCCTTATGTATGTCTCTGGCATCCAAAACATAAGGGATGTTACGCCGTTTCCCCGGCACCCTGGTTACGCGAAATTCTAATACTGCCTTTGCTCGAAGAGCAAAGACTTTATAAGTGTCATTGCGAAACCAGTTCGCGCAAGCGGCTGGGCGTGGCAATCTCTATCGTCATTGCGACTCTCCCCTTTCGGGTAAGGAATTTTGGCGATTATCCGAAATAGGATGCTGGCAACCCACGATCGGGACTCGCTAAGCCTTTTTGCAAAAAAGGGAGAGGAGGCAATCTCAACAGGAAGAAGCGATGCATTATAGCTCCCAAGACATAATTAACCTCACTGAAGACTACTGTGCCCACAATTACCATCCCCTTGATATAGTCCTTGCTAAGGCAAAAGGTGTGTGGGTCTGGGACGTCGAAGGGAATCGTTATCTTGATATGCTTAGCGCTTACAGCGCTATGAACTTTGGACATGGGAACAAGCGCCTAATTAATGCCGCCAAGAAGCAGCTTAAGCGAATGACTCTAAGCAGTCGTGCATTTTTCAACGATCAACTGGGACTCCTTGCAGAAGGACTCTGTAAACTTGCAAAAAAAGATATGATGCTGCCCATGGTAAGCGGAGCGGAAGCGGTAGAAACTGCTATTAAAGCTGTGCGCAGATGGGGCTACGAAGTCAAGGGTGTGGAAGCAGACAAGGCTGAGATCATTTGCTTCGCCGGAAACTTTGCTGGACGCACTACCACAATCATTAGTTTCAGCGATGTATCTCAATATCAAAGAGACTTTGGTCCATTTACCCCTGGTTTTAAAATAGCGAAATTTGGAGATATTGATTCTGTCAAAGCCCTTGTCTCAAAAAATACTGTAGGAATCCTTTTCGAACCCATTCAAGGAGAGGGCGGCATTAATGTTCCCCCAAAAGGCTTTATTAAGGAGCTTCGAGAGCTTTGCGATTCTGAAAAGTTTCTAATGATTGCGGATGAAATCCAAACCGGCCTTTGCCGCACAGGCAAAATTTTTGCATGTGAACATGAAGGCATTGTTCCAGATATATACATAATCGGAAAATCTCTTGGAGGTGGGATTACTCCAATTTCTGCTGTGCTTGCAAACAAAGATGTTCTTGGCCTCTTTGAGCCCGGTTCACATGGAAGCACATTTGGGGGCAATTCACTTGCATGCGCCATAGCTCGCGAAGTCATTGATCTGATAAATGAAGAAGAACCTCACGAAAATGCTCAGCGCCTTGGAAATTGGCTAATCAAGAAATTAATCTCCATTAAGAGCCCAGCAATCAAGGAAGTGCGAGGCAAAGGCTTAATGATTCGCGTTGAAATAAATCCTGAATTTGGAACAGCATGGGATTATTGTCAAAAGCTAAAAAAACTCGGGGTTCTCTGCAAGGACACACGCACACAAGTTATGCGCCTCGCACCACCACTTGTCATAAAAAAGAAAGAGCTGCAGTATGCTCTTCAGAAAATTACCTCTCTATTTTAGTCACAGGCTCGGTATTCTGTATCCAATCCACGTAGACCTGGTTCAACATTAGGTGGCACAGTCCCCCAGCATGGCGGGCCCTGCTCGATTATTTGAAGCACTGCTTCCGCGCGAAAGACTGCCTTTTGAAAGAGAATTCTTCCTGCAATAGCAAATATCAAAAGCAACACCACCATCCCCATTACATATTCAATCAGCACAGCTCCCTTCAGTATTTTGCCTCCTTTTTTCATAATGTCTGCTTAATATCGCCTCTCAAGCTCCATAATAGTATGAAAGAATATCTGCCTCGCATAGTCCTCAATACCAAAATCAGTTGTGTTCAGCATGCAATTCCAGAAATCTCTCATGTCGGATGCGGAAGGAACATCCTTATTAATTTTATCTGGGCATGGAATGACTGCTGCCGAATCCGCTTTTGCACTTGGGCTTATATTTATCATCACATTTCCATAAGGGCCATCAGGTGCGTTGAGATTAGCCTGAAATATTTCTGCTATTGCATTTACATAATTTTTATTTTCATTGCTTTCATCTGCATTCGCATATTCAGCAAGGAATGGAATATAGACTATGACTATTGGGGGGCCTTGATTTGCTTTCTGTTGAGCGATCATGCTCTTGATATCCTCAACCTCTTCTTTACCAAAGATTGGTCTATGAAGAACTAAAATTAGAGGAGACTTCACCTTTAAGGAACTCGCATTTGAATTGATTGGATAAAGACCGGGACTTGCTATAGCTCTATTTGCTTGATAGCCACCGTCTATCCATGACCTAAGCATCGCGCCTATATCACCATGCAAGTCTTGTTCGTAAGCTCGTGCCTTACATTGATCACTGCCATCTATGCTTATCCCCATTGCAGTCTCAAAAGGACATTTTTGTATCGTTGCAAGAGCTGAGACTGCTTCTGATGCTTTAAGCCGACGTGTAGTGAAAGAACTATCCTGATCTGCCCATGGATCATTTTGATCGTATCCAAGGTTAGATGCTGAAGGGGAAACGTTTTCATAGCACAAATACTGCTTCCAACTATACTCATCAGGAAGAAAGCCCTGCGAATTATCGAAATATCTGTATTTAGAAGAAAAATCCTCTCCAAGGCGAGGCAATTTGTCGCGTGCAAAAAGATGCACAGCAGAACGTGGAAGAGATGAGATAAGAGACTCATAGCGTTTTCTGGTAACCGATCCAGATCCCTTTGAAAACGGAAATATTTCATCAAGATCGATCTGGTTCTCTATTTTGACATCATTAGGCTGTTTGAAATTCTCACTTCTATACCAAGTATATGGAATCTGATAATTATGCGCTGTTAGATCCTCTCCATAATTAACAATTACTGCCGGGAAATTGTATAATATTCGGGGGGAGTTCTTCGTTTCTGTTATTTCCTCCTTTTCTGTGATTTCATGAACAGGATTAATCATAAATATACCTGTGCTTGAGCGAGTGTGCGCATGCCTTGACGCAAGTTCAACAATAGTTGAAAGAAAGCGATTGCGAATTTTCACTGGAGGGTTCCACAAGGCAAGTTGGAAATTTATCGCAGGCGAGTTTTCAAAATCGTATTTTCCCGATAAAATATTATCATAAGAGCCTGCATTAATATTCGGAAAGCTAGCAATTGGACCAAAAGTAGGATGTGTATTAGTGTAAGTTTGAGCCGGATAATTGTAAATCAGCTCCCAAGAACCAGGACACAAAGCTTTATCATCGTTGGTCCAAGCAGTTTCTGAGATCCCATATTCCAAATCTCGTCCTTCTAAATGATGCTTATATGCCGCATAATGCGAATCACGAGTGTTTGACAAAAAATCAATATTGAAACTGGCTCGTTGAATCTTGTTCCGAATTTGCCTTCCCCTTTGTATATTGCTAACCCGCAAAAAAGAAGCTTTCTGATCATTTTGATTACGAGCCCGCAGGTTTTCTCCTTCTTCGGTCGAGGGGATGTAACAGCGCTCCCCAATCTTTATCGGCTTGAAAACGAAGCCCCCCCTTTCCGCCCCTGCAAGCTCTGGCAGCAAAGTGTTAAAATCCCAAAACTCCTCCATTCCAAAATTCGTAGTCATCTCAGGGGCAATACCAATAGTCAGGCCTGGATATAAATAATCCGATTTGCCATCTAGAATCGTGTCATACACACCTCGCAATCTAGTCCAATAGGCAGCACTTGCAGAAACGGTATGAGAAGTAGATTTCCCAATTTGGCTGAACAAAGGAAGTTTCGAACTTTCAAGCTCACCTTGCGCATAACAGCCCACGAAGGTTCCTGCATTAAAGACAGGATCAAGAATTGATGCTGGGAAATGCCCCCGTTCTTCTGCATTATTACTTATCCTCTCTTTCCAATTTTTGCCTTCCCTAATTTCTCTAACAAAATTCTCCCCATTCCTATTAATAGCAAAGTTTTTGGGCATTTTCTGTATTGTTAGTTCTGTAAAGATGCTATTTCCCCTGAATGTTGTATGATATCGCTCAGCAGTATGTAATAATTGAAATTGTTCTCTAAAAAGACTCTTTTCGGCATCAGAGCCTAACAGATTCTGCGGGTTAATCACCTCGTAAGCAGCCGCTCGACAATTAGAATCAAGGCTATTTCGAAAATACTGGGCATGCTTTAAAGCACTTCCTGTTCCAAAGCCAAGCAAGGCAAACAGCGCAAGAATACTAAGCCCAATTGCAGCAGCCAGAGGCAAAAAAAGGCTTCCCATTTCTATGCGTTTCTTCATTCTTCGCCTCCATCTTCGCCTGGCATGTACGATCGGTAAGTAAAAACACCCCTATTAGCAACTTCAGACTTATTGAGTAATGAGAACAGATTGAGGAGTGGCTGCACTATAGTATCTCCTGGCCTAAACCAACATTGCATAAAAAAGTCCTGCACAGAATCAGACACATTGTCTATGCCACTTAAGTCCAGATTTTCATAGCCATCTTTCCATTTAATTTGCATCACCGCACATCTAAGACACCCCTCTTCAGATGGTCTTCCATTGCTCTCAAAATTAGGCAAAGCACATGGGTATCTTATTGACTCCCCAACCCCAATCCTCATTGTCTCAAAAGCATAAGCCAGCCCCTGGGCAAAGATTCTGTTCTTCTCATCTTTCAGCGAGTCCTGAAAAGTAGTAGTAGGATTCAATTGATCGTCGTGCCATGTTGAATCCAAAAAATTATTATCATCACCTCCATGCGACAATAGTCGTAAGATATCATCATAGGGGATTAGTTCATCCCCCATAATTCGCGGGTTTCCTCTGGTCAGTGCAAGACGTGGGGAATTTTCAACGGCTGAAAAAAGAAGACTTCGCACATTAATGACGTAGCTAAGCCAGATGCATCCAAAAATAAGAATCAAAAATAATGGCAAGAAAAGCACAAACTGCAGTAGAACAGCCCCCTTACTGCTCCTTCTTCTCCAATAACATGAACTCTTCTGCATATTGTCTCTTCACAATCCCAAAACTTTTATTGTTTTTATGGCGTGGGAATGCAAGTCGGCACCTCCGTAGGTAAATTCTCTGGAGCAGAGGTTGGATAAAGCGGACACGTGGTCGGGGTTTTAATAAAATTACCTTTTTCATTATGCACCAATACAGCTTCAGAGCTATGATCTGGAAAAACGAAGTAGGTGTGAGCATTTTGAACGTTTATATTATAGACCTCTCCGGTTCTCATTACTCGTTCTTTCCTACCAACTTCTAATTCAGCGCCTGAGAAAGATAATAATTTATCCCCCACTCGCAGATCTTTAACTTTAACCCAGCCTTTGCCTTTAACGAAGAAGTTATGACTTTTAGTAGTATCGAGAGCGCCTGTATCGACATGTATTCGAATTATTCTCGCTCTTCTGTGATAAAATAGCTTAGCAACGCGAGCAACAACTTTGTGATTGGAGTTCTTTTCAAAGCTATTCACTTCGGAGTCTTTGA
>JAAZON010000364.1 GCA_012797725.1 SAR324 cluster bacterium
AAAAGCAGGAGGCCCCGATTATCTCCTTCAATTTATGGAGCCAAGAACAATCACTGAGTTTCTTGGCTAAGTTTAGTTAAAACCGCGCCTGCGCCTTCTTCTGTATCGTCATCAAAAATGCTCGTGATATTAGAGTATTAGGCGCTCCAAGCTTGATTACGCTGTTTTACGACAATTGAATCTCAGCTTAAGCATTTTAGGCAATTTGCCGATCTTTTAGTCAAGTGGGAAGGGCTCTCTGCCTTTTGCTTAATTTATGACTAAGAAAAAAACTCAAATGCCAATTCAAGCATTGCTTAGGGATCCGATCGTTCAAAGGATTGAAGCAGGCGAAGCGCCTGAAGAGATCTATCAAGAAATCATTCGACGCATTCTAGAATTCAAATGTATAAACTCAGTCGCCCTTTACCTCCCGTCAGAAGCAAACACCGATGAACAAGAAATTGTCGCCAGTTCCAAGTCCTTTATGTCGGAAGAAGGATTCAAAGAAACGGAGAGAGCGGCTTTTATAAACGAAGAGTCGACTTTAAATCCTTTTCATTTTTGGAAGTCAGGAAATTACTACTATTTTGATGTAACCTGTAATGGAACTGCCATCGGTACTCTCGCACTAGTATCAGACAAGGAACTGAACGACGAGATCTACGCATCCGCATCCAATTTGGCGCATCAGGCCGGTATCGTTTTTGAAAAGCAACGGATGAGTGGAATTATCCAACATTATATGGATCGCTTACAAGTTCTGAATGAGCTTAATCAACTCATTGCAAGCAATGTCAGTCTCGACAGAATAATGAAGACCATAGCTCGCGAGAGCGCTTTTAGATTTGGTGGTGATATATCCATCACTTTTATTTATGACGAAAGTTCTTCCGAGCTTCTAATGCGTGGCATATTTGGCTTCCCTGCCAAATTATGCCCCGAGAGAATAAGCACTCTTGAGGGAATTCTAGGACAAACCATTAGACTTGGAGGTCACTTCTCATTAAATCGCTTATCGGATCACCCCAAACACGGTCTTGGATTCCTGGAAGATTTGGGTATTAAAGGCTTGGATGCCGGATGTCTTGAAGTACGTGGGGAAACATTAGGTGTAATCCTTCTTGGCTATCGCCGTGAGATAGTTTTATCCCAAAGAGACTTGAAGCGTTTTGAAGAGTTTTCACAGGCAGCAGCGGTTGCCATAGGCAATTCACGAACTCAGGAACGTATTCAAGCATATACTGAACGCTTGGAAGAATTGGTTGAACAGCGAACCAAGGATTTAGTAGTTCAAACCGAACGTGCCGAAGAAGCCAACCAAGCCAAATCTCGCTTTCTGGCTAACATGAGCCATGAACTGCGTACTCCTCTTACTGCAATAGTTGGATATTCGAGTGTTCTGGCTGATGGAATCTTTGGTCCACTTAATGATAAGCAACTAGACGCCATGCGAGCCATTACTCGTTCGAGTGAACATTTAAAGAGTCTAATTGACGATGTGTTGAATGTCGCACGAGTTGAATCAGGCAAAGAAGCACCTGAGCCAACTGATGTAAGAATTGCTGATGTTCTGCATCAAACCTATAAACTAATGATGCAGTCCGCCGCCGGAAAGAAACTCTCGTTGGAACCATGTCAATTATCTAGTGAGCTTTCTGAAGTTTCTGTTCACGTCGATCGTAGACACTTCCAGCAAATCATGATCAACCTAACATCGAATGCGATTAAATACACACCTTCTGGAGGACGAGTAACATTTGATGCAAGACTCGTCTCTGATAAAGTTGAGATATCAGTCATTGACACAGGAGTAGGAATTGCGCCCGACAAAATCGATAAGCTTTTTGAGCGCTTCGAGCGCGGTGAAGACATCTATAGTAAGACCCAGGAAGGTACTGGTATTGGGTTGAATCTCACGAAGCATTTGGTCGAAATCAATGGTGGTCGCATTGGAGTAGAAAGCACCGAAGGTTCTGGTTCGCGATTCTTCGTATTACTTCCAATTTCAGAGGCCGGAACTTCTGCGGAGGCGATAGAACAATCAAATTATCTGACTGATGAGCGACTAGATGGACTAACGGCATTGGTTGTTGATGACAATGCAGACACCAGGATGGTGCTCGAACATCTCCTCTCGGCAGTTGGCGCATCTGTCGACACCAGCGCGTCAGTACAAGAAGGCATGGCGTCTCTTCAAAAGAGGGTGCCAGATATTGTGTTAACAGATCTTGCAATGCCCGGGGAGAGTGGTTTGGTATTAGTTGAACATATTCGCAATTCTGAAGGAGAACTTGGAAAAATACCAATCATTGTTTTCAGCGCATGCGCATTTCAG
This sequence comes from SAR324 cluster bacterium, assembly GCA_012797725.1. The sequence goes on from JAAZON010000364.1 coordinate 2,318, forward strand.
AAGGATCAGGATGCAGCGCTTGAAGCTGGTGCATCGATCTTTGTTCCAAAACCTTTTATGCCCCAGGAAATCATTCGAAACATTCGAAAACTTACTCTTAATATGGCATTACAAAGCTAAAAGTCTGGGCACTTGTATAACACACAAAGAATCACTCATGCTCATGGGTAAAACGATCGTCATCAAGATAGAACAGCATGGTGGATAGCGGCTTACAGTAAGATCTTAGAATGACGTCTCTAGCTAACTATATCCTCATTTAAATCTAAACAGGCCTTTTTTGAGAACTTTGTTGAAATTAAGGCATCTTAGTATTAGTCAAGAATGAGGCCATATTAAGCAAGGAGAGAGTTCGTGAGCAAAACGACCGGTGGCGAAATATCGTCCGAAGAGTTTCTCAACAAATTAAGGCAAGCCCTTCGAAGGGAAGGAGATTTCCCAGCAAGCGCAAAGGTAGTATCAGAATTGAAAGCACTTGCTGCAAATCCCAATGCAACAGGAGATCAGATAACAGAAGTAATACTTCGAGAGCCTTCCTTAAGTATTAGAATCCTGCATATTGTTAACAGCAGTTTCTACATGCGGGCACAGCCTATAATGACTGTAAGTCAAGCCGTATTAAAGATGGGTATTAAACCAATTGCCGATTTATGTTCTGGGCTTATCCTGTTACAGAAATTCGTACCCGCAGCACGTCAAAATACTCCCTTTGCAAATTGTTTAAAGAAAGTCATTGTCACCTCGATTCTCACAGGCACCATCACACCACAACTGAATGCTCAGGCTGGCGTCAGGAATGAAGAAACTGGATTTTTGGCAGGATCTTTTAGTGAAATGGGCATGCTGCTTCTTGCCTATTACTTCCCAAAAATTTATGAGAATGCTTTAAAACGCGCCGAAACAAAGCATATTCCAGTTAACGATGCCATCCAACAATTAACAGGACTTTCTCCACTTCAAATCAGCAGTGAAGTTATTAATGCTTTAAATCTTCCTCCATTTTACTCTGAAGTTATGAAACTCGCAGAGAAAGCAGGGCAGATTCCGAAAAATGTCCCCGCAATACCTGTTGAAAGAAGGCATTTGATGAACTGCGCGAAGAGCATTGTTGCCGCAGAGACTCTAACTGATGTTATCACCGAAGGGAAAGGTCAGGTAGCTCTGGACAAGGCAATTTCAGAGCTGCAAGAAAAGCATGGAGTTGAGCCGTCTTTTGTTAGTTCGGCCCTTGGTGGACTTAATGATTTATATAAGGATCACTGCACCAGCATGCAACTGACACTTCCTGATTTGCCTGAATTTCTTGAGTCGTACTCTCCAGACAAAGCGAAAAAAACTAGTTTCGAAGCTTCTGAATCACTTTTCGACCAATATATTAGTGAAATCAAACAAGCTGTTGAGAACCGTGAGCCAACAGCATCGATTATTGTCACTGTAATGGAGGCTATCTCATCCACGCTAGATCTAGATTTGGTTCTCTTGCTTCTTGCGACAGGTGGGAAACAGTCCCTTTCCGGACGAATGCTTATTGGTGATATTCCAAACTTTGATCCCAATCGCTTTGTTCGGCCAATTGATCATCTAGCCGATCCAAACTCCGTGGAAGTCTTAGCATTTAAAAGCTCCAGATGCGTGTTTAGCGGCAAGCCCTTACTCCGGGATGGCTTCCCTATAGTCGCTATGCCAATTGGCTTTGGAAAGCGTGCAGTGGGAGTCATATATGCCGAAAGAACAAAAGGGAACAAGGAACCCTTTGATATCAACCAGGAAGAATCAATAAGACAATTGGCAGAACTTCTTGACCGTTCCTTAAGTCTGGCACGTGAAGGCAAATTTTCTTAAAGGTATTGATACATGGCAAAACGAATTCTTGCTATTGATGATGATCCTGTTATCCGAGAAATACTTCAGGTCATGCTTCAAGCAGAAGGATACGAAGTTGTTCCTGTTGAAAGTGGAGTAGCGGCACTCGACATGCTGCAATCAATGGGTGGGTCTTCTTCCTTTTCCCTCATCCTACTAGACAATCAGATGCCAGGGATGAATGGTTTTGAGGTGCTTTGTAAACTTAAAGAGCAGCCTGAGACTGAAAAAACACCTGTTATTATGCTAACGGCCGAAGATAAACCAGAAGATATAATGACAGGCTATAGTGTTGGAGCTGAATACTACATCACGAAGCCTTTCACCCGAGAACAGCTAATGTATGGCCTAAAAATGGTGCTAGGCAAATAGACACTTTAGGAGGAACCACTCAAAAAAAGCCCGGCCAATGGAAGTAAAAGGGCGCTCTATGGCATCTCTGTAATAGGATTTGAATATTTGCTCGTTTATTGCCGTCTCTCTGGCGTGATAGCGCATTTTTTCTTAAAATCTCTTAAAGTTACTAGATTGAAGATTCTCTTTGAGTAGGAGCTGAATAATGAATATCAGGGTCACTAAATGTATTGCTTTTTTATTCGTACTGACAATAGTTTTGCCTTCGACCCCGTCTTTTGGACAAGAAACGGATATGCAGTACGCTCAAAAGCTTTCGAGCGTATTTGAGCAGGTTGTAGGCAAAATTACCGATTCGGTTGTCAATGTGAGCTCCCTGCAACGCCCACAACTACCCTCTCAACGTAAAGGAAGGGTTCCCGATCCTATGAGAGAATTCTTTGGTGATGATTTTTTTGAGCGCTTTTTTGAAGAACCTCAGCGAAGGGGTCAGCAAGGACTCGGGACTGGCGTTATAGTTAGTGATTCTGGATACATTCTTACTAACAACCATGTGATTGAAGGTGCAGACGAAGTTCAAGTGCGCCTAAGTAACGGGAAGACAATCAAAGCTAGCGTAAAGGGCAAAGACGATAGAAGCGATATTGCTGTCCTTAAAATTGACACAAAGGAAAAATTGCAGCCCGCACGTCTTGGAACCTCGGATAACCTTAAGATAGGTCAATGGGTTATTGCAGTTGGTAATCCTTTTGGCCTCGACAATACCGTGACTGCAGGAATTATTAGTGCAAAAGGTCGTTCAATCATGGGAGGAGGACAATACGAAGACTTTATCCAAACAGATGCAGCTATTAATCCTGGAAATAGTGGTGGGCCATTAGTAAATCTCGAAGGTGAAGTTATAGGAATAAATACGGCAATCTTTTCTCGAAGTGGCGGTTATATGGGAATTGGATTTGCGATTCCTATAACAATGGCAAAAAAAGTTATGGATAGCCTGATAAAAGATGGCAAGGTGACACGCGGATGGCTTGGAGTTGGTATTCATAATCTAAACGAGGGACTCGCTGAGTCGTTCCAGCATCAGGGCACCGAAGGTGCTCTGGTTACACAAGTACAACCTGATACACCAGCAGAGAGGGCAGGACTTAAAGAAGGTGACATTATTGTCAAGCTAGACGGTCAAAAGATCAAAGACGTAAATCAACTTCGAAATGACATTGCTGCTTTGGCGCCAAAGTCAAAGGCTAAACTTGAAATCATTCGCAATGGCAAGCAAGAAGAAATTAGCTTAGAAATCGGAGAGCTGCCCTCTTCTGAAATAGCCGAAACCGACAATAACGAGGCTTCTGATCTTTTAGGTATAGAAATAGAGAACTTAAATTCAGAGATGGCAATGCGTCTTCATACAAAGAGAAGCACTGGCGTTGTTATCACCGGAGTAAGCCCTGGCAGCCTTGCAGAGAGAGCAGGCCTTGTGCCAGGAGATATAATAATTAGTATAAACTCCAAGAAAGTGGATAACGTGAAAGATTTTCTGGACATCTGCAATGCAGATGCTTTAAAGAAGGGACTTCGCATTGCCGTAGAAACACGTGGAATGCAGCGTTTTGTATTTTTAAAGACCGAATAAGCTATTGAAATTCGGATATCTTAACTGTAATTCCGTCCATAATAGAACTGGACATTCAAAGCTTGAGGTGTAAGATACCATTCTATTACGAGCACATTAGATATTTATCTTTTGGCTTGTGTTCAAAAAACTGGCATGGGTAGATGGAACATCCGTTTCCGGCTTGGAGGCTCAAAACAATAAATGTTTTGATCTTTCAAGCCGGAAAGGCATAAGAAATAAAATAAGGATTTCTCCTCAAGGATTTTTGTATCGCCGTACCGCATCGGTATTAGCAGGCGTATTTGAAAACGCCTAGAAAGGATGGGTATTGCCGTGAAAGATGGAGGCAGTCCCGGTGTCAGTCAAACAGTGGCTGGGATGGATACAGCCGCAAAAACAGCTGCCATTCTTTGCTCTGGAGGCCCTGCACCAGGAAAGAACTCTCTCATCAAAGCCATCGTAGAGGGCATGGCGCTACAAGACTGGATAGTCTACGGCCTCCTTGATGGCTTTGAGTCAATCATGCGAGGAGAACCTCGCATGATTGCTCTGACTCCGGAACGGGTTCAGGGGATAGGCAGCCTTGGAGGTTCAATCATTGGGACCTCAAGGGCTAATCCTACAAAGAGCCCTTCCCAAGTGGCTGAGACTCTGTCCCAACTGGGAGTCTCGCTACTCTTCACCATCGGTGGCAATGACACGCTCACGGGGGCAGCTGCGGTTGCAAAAGCTTCCAATGCTGCGCTTCGCGTTGTGCACCTGCCGAAAACCATCGACAACGACCTGCCGCTTGAGCCTGAGTTCAACACCTTTGGATTCAAGACGGCTGTCCTAGAAGGCTCTCGCTT
>JAAZON010000365.1 GCA_012797725.1 SAR324 cluster bacterium
CAACGAAGATCATCGGCTTATATCAGAAAGGATTCTTCCCCTCGTAAGCCCTTCAGGGTGCACTGCATGACGAAATCAGGAAAATGTAAGGTTGTTTATGAAAGGCGCATAACAGGTTTTTCGCAGAAGAAGTCTTTTAAAAGATAAGGTGAATTATTATACAAGTGTTCACAGACGAAATGGGCCGAGACACCGAGGCTAAAGAAAATATAGAGATTTAACCCTTGCGAGCTGAAGGCTTCTTTGCTTTTGACCTGCGTTTTGTCGCTGCTTTTGTCTTTGTCTTCGTCAGTTTTGCTTTTCTTGCTTTCTTAGGGGAAGCATTGGATTTTGGATAACTCGCAAGGATTTTATCCAAGGTTTTTGCTTTGTATGTAATTTCGAGAAGAGATTCAAGAGCATTGGAGTCTCCAATCCCATAGAGTCGCTCTACAGCTGGAGCAGCCTTTTTGCTACCAAAACGAGTGGAAAGGAAGGCCTTCATTGCTTTGATGTAGGCATATTGGCGACCTTGTTGTTGTCCTATTTCGGTACCCTGTTTAATTGCTTCTTTAATAAAAGGTAGTACATATAGCATGAGTTTCTCTCGTTGTTCTTTTCGAAGATTTTTAAAAAAAGTTGTGTGCAAGATTGAAAAAGTTGAGATTCTGGATACGAGACTTAATGGTTCACTCTTATGAAGCTTTTGTCTTTGTCTTTTTTTGCAATGTGTTCGATCGCCGTGACGGCGGGGCTATAAGAACTGCTATACTAAATACTTCTTTTTTAAAGCGCTCCTGAATTCGGTAGTTGAAAAATTAACCAAGTTTACTCTCGAAATCTTTCTCAATCTTTACCATCTCAGCATGCAGCTCCTCAAGACGAGCGAAATGCTCATCTATTAGGTCTTGCATATCTCTTATTGATCTTGAAAGACCGGCAAGGTCCCTTAAGTTGCCATTTTGAGAAGCTTCTATTAATTCTTTATGGGCCTCATGGATGCGCTTCTCTAGTTCTTCTATTGAAGATTCGATTTGATCGTTCTCTCTTCGAAGAGGGAAAAGGAGTCGCGAACGCTCGTTGATTAGCTTGCCTCTATCTTTTCTGGCCTCTCGCCCTTGGCGCTTAGAAGTGCTAGAAGAAAGTCTCGATGACTTTGTTTTGATCTCATCTTCATCGCCCCATCCAATCTTCCTCAAGAAATAGTCATAACCTCCATCAAGGGTGATTTGACCATCTTCCTTAAAAACTACGAGCTTAGTTGCAAGTTCTTTTAGTATCAGCTCGCTGTGAGTGACAATAATTATTCCACCACGAAACTCCTTTAGCGCATCAATTAATGACTCAACTGATTCTAAGTCTAGATGATTCGTTGGTTCATCAAGCAGAAGCAGATTCGATGGGTGGGCAAGAATTTTTGCCAATAAAACTCGACTTCGTTCGCCGCCGGAAAGCACTGAGATCTTCTTCAATGCCTCGTTTCCTTCAAACATCATGGTTCCACAGATGTTGCGAATTCTAGTGCGAGAACTGGCTGGATCTACACCCCATACTTCTTCCTCAATAGTTTTATATGGAGAGAGTGCGTCTATATTAGTCTGGCCGAAATAACCGACTTCTGCATTGTCATGAATGCGAAGTTCTCCCTTTGAGGGTTTTAATTCTTGACTAAGTAGTCTAAGCAGAGTGGATTTCCCCATTCCATTCTTTCCTACTACAGCGAGACGTTCACCACGGGTAAGTGTAAAACTTAAATCTGTTATGAGAGGCTCGCTGCTATAGGAAAATTCCAACCCCCGTGCTTCAATAAGGTAGCGTCCATGAAAGGGCAAGTCATTAAAATGAAATTCAAGAACATCTTCTTCCTCAAGCGCTTCTCCTATTCCAAGCCTTTCAACAGCTTTAATCTTTGACTGCACAGCCTTTGCCTTACTGGCCTTTGCACGAAAGCGATTAATGAATACTTCAAGGGCGGCCTTCTTCCTTTCCAGATTAGTTCTAGTGCGTTCGTAGACTTCCTCTTCCTCTGCTACTTGGGCAAGAAGCTTCGCACAGTTACCTCTGACTTTGCGGAAAGAGTTGCGGTAAATGAGCATTGTGTCGGTGCAAACGCTGTCAAGAAAATCTCGATCGTGTGAAATTATTATAAGTTCCCCTTTCCAACTGCGAAGAAATCTTTGTATCCACCTAATTGACACAATATCCAAGTAGTTTGTTGGTTCATCAAGAAGAAGCAAATCAGGCTCAGAGAGCAAGGCCCTTGCAAGTGAGATTCGAAGTTGATAAC
>JAAZON010000366.1 GCA_012797725.1 SAR324 cluster bacterium
ACCAGCGATGGCCGGTTCCCCATCAACTAATACAATCAAAGGTCCACCTGAATCGCCATTGCATACGTTCACACTGCCCCCATCAAAAGCTACAAAAATATGATTTGGAGTAACATTTTGGATATTCATGGTTCCGGCTTCCAAGTCAAAAAAGGTAACATCATTTGGATCTTGATTCTCAGCTGTGGCTCCATAGCCATAGACATACCCTGTTTCACCAATGTCAACAGATCGGCTTAGAAGGATTGGAATACTAGGGAGATTTGAAGATTCTCGGAGTTTAATCAAAGCGGCATCATTGAAGATACGACCAACTGAGGCCTCATAACGATAGCCAGGTGCTCGTAAATATAGTGAAGCTGCTATCAAATTTCCGCTTCCTGGCTCCCCAGAATAAATACCTAAATTCCTAACTGGATATCCTGCAAAATCAGTAATAAGACAATGTTGAGCGGTAAGAACGGTATCAGATGTGACCATGGTTCCTGTACAAACTGGCACCGGGTAAAGATCGTTATCCACCTCAACCAAAGCCATGATTCTCACAATAGAAGCACGATCCAGATCTGAACATGCTTCCCCACCAATAATTTTGGTATTCAACCCTATTATCGAACAAGCGGCCTTCGTCTGTTCTGAATCACCCCCTCCGCCACCACAAGATGCCATTGCAAGACATGCTAATATGCTAATAAAGTATTTCATTATCCACTCCCACAAATAATTGCTTCCCGACTACGTCCTCTTTTTCTCTGACTTCCAATTAAACAGGAGGAGTAAAGCAACACCTACTGAGATACAGCTATCCGCCATATTAAACACTGGCCAATGATATTCATCATAATAAGCGAGAAAGAAATCGACTACCTGTCCAAGGCGAATTCTATCTAGAAGATTTCCTATTGCACCGCCAACAATCATTGCAAAGGCAATTTGTCCGCTTAAACTATCAGACAGTTCTTTCATAAAGAAATAAATAACTGCCGCAAGTGCGACAATTGTTGTAATTCCCAAAATTACATGACGCAGAAAATTATTTTCTATGCTTGAAAAAAGTCCAAAGGCAACTCCTTTATTGAAGGTGAGAGTTAAGTCGAAGCAGCCCGGAATTATATTGATTCGATTACTCTGACTAAGAAACGAAACAGCCAAATACTTTGTTATTTGATCAATGACAATAACCAAAGCAATAACAACTAATATCCTCAATGCGGTCTTTCCTCTTTTTGGCTGTATGCTTTTAACTTCAATCATATCTTGCTTAGTCATTTCTACTCTATCCTTCCATCAACCTTAATAAACTCTATATGTCCATCTGCAAACCCCACTGCTATTTGGTTCTCACTAAAAAAAAGAAGTTTTCTGGCGTTCAGAAGAGGGACTTCTTTAATAACTTTTAAGCTGTATTTATTTAACTCATCCTTACTCAACTCAGACAAAACAACTCGCCCATCTCGTCCAAGCGAAGCAATACGAGTCGATTCAGGACTTACACTTAAATCAAGAACTGTGCCGCGATGAGCTTGTAAAGTAGCCCTCTGGATAAAACCTCGAACTTGCCATGCTTCAATTTGACCGCTCTCATCAGCTAGATAAATAAATTTTCCATCCTGACTGCACTCGAGCTGCGAAATTCCTGCTGGGCCATTTCTGCCACTTGATTTAACTACCTTCTGATCCGCAGAAAAAACTCTTCCCTCAAATAAATTCTTATCATAACGGCCACCAAAGCGATCTGCATCGAACAAAAGAGTAACCAACAATCTTCCAAGCCAATCTCCGCTAAAGAAGATCCTCCCCTGGGGGTGACTTCGAACAACACTAACAACAGAGCCATGTTCTACGTAACGCTCAAATGTCTTTTCCCTATCGGATTTTGTCCTTGCTTGTCCTTGTTCAACAAAACGCCATCGGTAAACCCGACTATCTGCCCCAGCAATAAGGAGAGATTTTCCTTCTTTAGTGAAGTCGATTGAGTTTACCTTAACTTTAAGCCGATCGAATTGATAAGGATTATTTAAATCAGCGTTCGGGAAAACCTGTATGCGACTGTCCTGCCGCCCAAGCATTGCTATGGTCCAGCTAGGAGGATGAAAGGCTAAAAG
>JAAZON010000367.1 GCA_012797725.1 SAR324 cluster bacterium
CGAGTAAATTTTCAAAGATTCTACCCAACATTTCTGGGTCAATTGACAACTCTTCATCAAAACTAGTATTTTCGTCAATCGTAAAGTTGTATGTTTCCAATGTTTCAAAAAAATCAACAAACCATTTGTCTGGAATTGAAAGTGTATTGTGAAATTGCGATTGCAAATCTCCATTTGTCCTTTTATAGAAGTCATCGTCATGTGGAGAAAAAAGTCCGCCGTTTAAGTAGGGAATCAATGAGTATGAGTTACTATAGAAGGGATCTTTTCTTGATCTGGGATGTTGATTTAATACCTCGAAAAATATTGGCTCAAGTACGGTATGGTAATAATCGGGATACTTCTTTACAGCTTCAAGAGAAAGTAGCTCTTTTGGCATGAGAGAAATTCCAGCTTCACTTTGTTTTTCTTTTAGGAACCAACAAAAGATAATTCTACCTATCAATCTAACAGCAAACTCAGAAACTGTCTTGCCTTTAGCCGTTGTTGAAGGCAGTTTAAGCATCGGCTTGAACGACTCTCCATTGTCTTCTGGATTCATTTTGCCGCCAACCAATTTCAAAAAATTCTTAGCTATTTCACGATAAAATTCTTTGTTAACAACTTCCAGTGAAAATCTGCCTTTTAAATCATCAAAGTTCTGGATTGTACCCTTGGTAAGAAGAAATTTAGTAGGAGTATTTACCTTAGCATTAGCTCCCAAGAAAAACGAATATCTTCTAGGGTTGGAATAGGCAAGCGTTACTTTCCCTTTCTCTGTTCTCTGAGGGTTAGCAGTCATTAGCGAAAGTCTCCAATCGTCGCCACCAGGAGAATGAAATACGGCAAGAGCCTGGAAAGTAGCACTTTGCTTCATGACTTGAAATGCATCCTTTGCAAGTGCTATGCGTTTGTTAAAAGAACCTGAATATTCGAATTCAAAAACATGGAGATCTAGAGATTCACTCCTACCAAGGCTATGCGCCTTGTCGAAAGATTTATAGTTGCTTGTAGAAATTGGCCTAATGTCGCTTTTGAAGTCCTTGAGAAAAACCTCTTTTAAGAAGCTAATAAACTGATCTCGGTTGTATTTTTCATTTAAGTTCATCATACTAATTGCTCTGCAAATAGAAGCAGTTCTTCTTCGCCTTCCGTGCGACCCGCCCTGGTAAGCATGTTACGTATATAAGTTTCGGGAACAATTTCCAAGAGCTGCTGGTAGGCTTTTTCGACATTCCTGAGGTCCAGGCGCGAGATGTCTTTCAAAGAACCATCGCTCAAGTCATCCAGTGTTTTAATAATGGAAATGATGTCCTCGCAATAATCACGGGTTGTAGGTATTTCATCTGCAATTACCTTAAGAACATGAATTGCTTTAGCCCTTCGACCTTGAATCTTTGGTAACTCATGCTTACCAAATAGCTTCTCCTTGGCTGTATTAAATGCCATGATAAAGTCGTCACCAACTGACTCTCCCTTATCTTCTGGCTTCGCTTGGAAGTAAGATAAAGCAGATTCAGCAGCCACAACATCGGCTTCTACTTGATCTACGCCATAGGTAAAAATGGAGTTAGAACCTTTCTTTCCGAATACAATTACACCCTGTTTTCCAGTGTCACTACGTTTAATCCTGCTTCTCCTTGGCAAACTGTGGATTTTATCCATGTCCGTAGTTTTAAGAGCCTTCTCATAGGCTTCTCGATGAGGAGCGTCCCAGGACAACTGTTCGTCTTGTTGTTTGGCCTTATCAAATTCATCTTTGAAAAAGCTTGTTAATTCCTCATCATTTGTAAGAGTTCTCGTATCACTACCAACAACGGCATTAATAAGCTTTATTTTTAGGGTAGAGATTGATTTAAGCCTGGTTTCTTCCTCACCAACGGCTGTTGGGAAACAGTTGTAAACATAGAGATAATCAAATACTTTTTTGTTAATACGATTGATACGACCTACTCTTTGGATCACTCTAGTGGGATTGTAAGGAATATCGTAGTTGATAACGATTCCAGCTCTGTGAAGATTGAAGCCTTCGCTTAGCGCATCAGTTGCCAATAAGACGTCGTAGTCGTCCTCCTGCAACTCTTGAGGATAGGAAGCATCAAAGTTTGCTTTAATAACTTTTTTATAGGTATCAGTACCTTCAGCGGCTGTATATCTCGTAACACGATCAAAACCACGCTTCTGCAATTCTCTGTGAAGGTAATCAACCGTATCTTTGTAGCTGGAGAAAATAACTATTTTTCTGTCTGGGTTTTCTGACAAAAATCCTTTAAGCTTTGATACAAGTTCGTCTAGCTTTGGATCCAGATCAGCATAATTTGAATTGGAATACCATTGACGATGAATCGACTTGAGAAGTTCAGTGTCATGTCGGACATCCTCAATAAACCGAGGATTAAGCAGGCTCTTTTCAATTTCTAGAAATCCTTTCTTGCTTCTCAAAAGTTCCAAATCTTGAGAAAGAGAATCGCCTTCTTCTCCGTCTTCCAAATCGTAATCTTTAGGATCTGGAAATTGCCCCTTTTTCATAATCGGCACAGATCCAAGTTCATTCCACCAATTTTCAATTTTTTCATTGGATTCAATCATCTTTTCAAGAGTAGAGCGGAATGCATCTCTAGAACTTTCGAAACGCATAACCAAAAGTCGTCTCATAAATTGTGCCAAGTTAGATTGAGCAATTCTAATATCTTCGACATCCTCAAATTCTTCCTTATATTTTTCAATGAACTTTTTTCTACTTTCATCACTCATGTACTCTGAAGCGGTTGGTTTATAACGAGCTCCTATGAATCCTTGATTTTCTGGCTTTGTGATCAAACCTAGCGTTTCAATATAGAGGTCGTACAAATCTCCCAGGTCGTATTCGAGTAAGTTGGGCCCCTTCACTTCTGAGAAGTCCACGCCTTGAGCAGCTAAGTCTTCTCGATATCTGGTGATATATTTAAGATCTAACCTGGAACGACGAATAAGAATAGGTTCAATGAGTCTTCGTTGTTCGATTGCTATTTCTTTTGCTTCCTTATCAACTTCATCCGCATTTAGGTCTCTTGCCATGTCTCGCCTTAATTTTTTGTATCGCTGAATTAGCTCTCGATATCTCAAACTCAAGTTATCAACAGAACGCATCGTGGACTGACCAGGAGTTTGGAAGAGCTTTAGAAGGGCAAAAACATCTTTGGGGTCATTGTTAAAGGGTGTTGCAGTAAGTAGGAGCACTTTGTTATCAGGGTTTCCTCTACAAACTTGGTGAAGTAGTTTGTAATCGTTTGTATCTTCGTTACGATATCGGTGAGCTTCATCCAACACGAATAAAATTGGCTCTCTGGAATCTTTGTATCTGTCATAAACTTCATTTATCTTGCCTGAGCTGAAAACTTTTGATCCACGAATACCAAACTGTTCTTTATAGTCATCCCACTGAGGAATAAGATGCGGTGGCGAAATGATAACCGTACGCATGTCCATATTGTGAGCCACAGCCGCAGAAATAATACTTTTACCTAAGCCAACGACGTCGGCTAAAATTGCCCCGTCGTATTTTTTCAGTTTATCAATGACCATCTTGATAGCATCAATCTGGTACTCGAGATCGTTATACAAACCCTTTGTGATGACTTTAGGGGTTTGAAGTGAATTCACTTCAGTTTGATGGAACAATTCATGTAAAATCCGAATGTAAATATCGTAGGGATCAGGAACAGCATATTTCCAAATTCGGGGCTTGATGGTCTTTATAAAATCATCCTTAGTATTAATGTCAGCGATTGCAATGGACTGAGAATCACTCCACATACGTTCAAACTCAGATTGATATTCCGTGAATTTGCTCTTTTCTCTGCTAGAATCGTTTAGTTCTCCTTGGCCAATTAAGCCTCTGTAAGTTAAATTGCTTGATCCCATAAACATGGTTCCAGGAAAGTCGCCACTTTGGGAAGCTTCTGATTTGTTATGAACTAAGTAAAATTTCCCATGATAGTCAGAAACTGTTTTCCGAATTTCCAACGTTCCGTTTTTAAGCTTCTCAATATATAGATCAAAAACTTCATTTGATTGATCACTATCGAAAATATCACTGTCATTCATAAAGCCTACAAACGCATCAACGTAATTTAACTTGCGAACTGTTCTGGAATTAGTGTTGTCACGAGATTGCCATTTGGAGAGATCAATGTCACCTTCTTTTGACTGTTGAACAATCTTGGGGATTAATTGAGGGTCAACTTCCAAACCTACTAAAATTCTAATCTTTTTATCTTTCAATTGTTCGAATAAAGCTTGAAATCCTGAAAAATAAAAAAAACCAACTGCAATGTCTACGCTGTCGGCAGTTTGGAGAGCATTCTTCAAGGCCTCCTGCAATGTCTGGTTTTTATTATCAATCAATGCCATAGTTATTTGTTTTTCTTGTTAATAAATCTCTCAATGTCTTCCTTCTTATAACGTCTCACTCTTTTTACGCCTATCCGAATTGCTTTCAGCACGCCTTTTTTGTCCCACAGCCTAAGCGTATTAGGATGGACTTTCAGTATTCCTGCTGCCTCACCCAGCGTTAATAGTTCTTCCATAGGTTTACTTACCATTAGATACTAATAGAATACATAATGTTGAACTTTATTTCAACAGTTTCATTATAACTTCAATCAGGCATTTTCACTTAGTAACATTAACGAACTAGCGATTTAAGGCTCAATTTTATAGTCTGAGAGCAGATATAAAACTGCCTAACGAATCTATCGGGGCTTAGGTTTCTCTATTTTCAAAAGTAGACGAACCCGAGCCCCTTTTTTGTTGCCTAAATTCATATGCCAAAACCAGAAGTAAAAGAAGTAAAAATCACCCAAGTAGCTAGATACCAACCTTCAGAGCGCGATGCAGCACTTCTGACCAAGTGGAAAGCCAGGTTCAAGCGTGCAAAAGAATTCCGAGATCCATACCAATCCAAGTGGTTGCGGATGTATCGACTATATCGAGCATACCAACACAAACAAAACTATGCTTACAACACCAGGCTAATGCCTCCAATCGCTTTCGAAATAGTAAAAACTGTCGTGTCCAGGCTTGCTACAGCGAAACGCAAAACAAGAGTCATCCCCAGAGATAAAGCAGATATCCAATCAACAGCCCTCGGTTCTTGGGCAGATCTTGTTAACTACGACTTTGACATCATTGAGTTGGCCAAGAAACTACCCGACTGGATTGAGTCATCTGTCTTATATGGCAACGGAATCGTAAAGCTTGCTTGGAAGGTAATAAGCAGAAAAAGAGGCAATGGCACAGTTAAAACGATTTACGACGATCCAACAATGATCTTGTGCGATTTGTGGGACTTCCTCCCAGCTCCAGAGACAGAAGACCTTCAAGAAGGATGTCCTTGGCTAATTCACCGAATAATTAAACCCAAAGAAAAGATTACTAAAGAAGAAGAAAACCGAGATGAAAACAAGATTTACAAGAATCTTGAGTTTTGCGAACCAAAAGTGGTTGAGGACTGGAAGAAAGAACGCTACGAGATTAACACTAAAAAGATGTCACAAATTGATGACGACATCAAGAAGGCAGAAACTGGAGAGAAAAAAGTACTTCCGGTCAAAAACGACCAAGAAAAACAGCTGGAGCTTTGGGAATGCTGGGACTATGAAGAAGATCAGCTGGTAGTTATTGCTAACGGTGAAGTAGTTATCAGAGATGATGAGAACCCTTACCTTGACGTTAACAACGGCCACATTTTTGTGGATCTTCCTGATATGTCACTCCTTTGGGAGTTCTGGGCAACCGGCCATGTTGAACCAGTTGAAAGCACCATCATGGAAATCGCCGACCTGCGCAATCAAAGAATGGATGACGTTGTACTCATGCTCGACCCTGTAGTCAAAATCCGCAAAGATACTGGCATTACCAAGAATGATATTATTTTCTCCCCAGGAGCAGTTTGGGAACTACGAAAAATGGATGATGTGGTAATTGAACGACCACCAGACATTAGCCTGATGGGAGTCAATGAAGATAAACTTTTGCGCGATGAAATCTCAAGAAC
>JAAZON010000368.1 GCA_012797725.1 SAR324 cluster bacterium
AGTGTTATGTCATAGAAAAGTCCCATTAAGCAGGTGGTTTTTAAAGAGTGGAAATATTCGAAAGATTCAAATATTTCTGATTTTGTTCCTTGTTCGATTAATGTTACTGCAAATAGCCCTCATTCCTGCCATGTTTTATTTTCTTCTTGGCTATGGTTCTGAATGTGTGCTGATTTTTGGGCTATTCGGGATTATTCTGATGTTAATAGGGATTCCAAAAATAAACGAATTGCAAGAGCTTTCCACATTGCAGATTCCTGATAAGTGAGCGTTTAAGTCTGAAAAGGCCTGCTGAGCTCCGCGTTGGGGGACACCCAAATAGGTGTTGGGAGATAGTTGAAGGACGAAATACAAATTACGACAGACGACCACACGCTTTACGTACTACGTAAAGACAAAGACGTTTAACAAAAGACGTCTACGCCTGCCGTGTTTCATCCGACGTCAACGTAGACGAAGTCTTTCCCCTGCAAGCTTTGAAAGCATCTAGCAGTTTGCCTAGATAGATATAGAATCAATTACTGCAAAATTACCTTTTGCATTTCGTCCAATACGGGCAGCCTCAATAACCGGGTCATGCTCAAATACAACTAAAGACTTGTTTTGTTCAGCATACGAGAGGAGACTTTCTTTCTCTTCCATCACTCTTTCAGCCCACATATCGTAACCCATAGTGTAGTGCTTGGGGAGATGGTGGCTTGTAGGAACAAGATCTGACAGGAAGAGCAGGTTTTGATCGGAGTCCTTAACTTCTATGTATTGGAGACCCCTAGTGTGTCCATTTGACTCGTGAACCCATATGTTGGGAAGTATTTCACAAGAGCCTTCAATCAAATTGAGCTCTCCTTTTAAAAGAATTTCCACATTCTCTTTCAAGTAACTAGCTTTCTCACGAGGATTTGGATTTCTAGCTGCCTCAAAGTTTGAACGTTGAACATGTATGGTAGCCTTTGGGTAGCAAAGCTCCAGCATCCCATGATCATTTAAGTTTGAAACTCCGCCAGAGTGATCGAAATGAAGATGTGTAAGTATTATGTCTGTAATTTCCAGGGGATTAATTTGAGTATCTTCACGAGGTGTATTGAATATAGCAAAAATCTCCCTTTGCTTCTGAGACCATTTTTCTCCCAAACCTAAATCTATTAAAATTTTCCTCTCGCCATTGCAAAGAAGGAGCGATCTAGCAACGAGTTCGATGCGATTAGCTTCATCTGGAATAAACCACTTTTCCCAAAGGTTTTTTGGAATCGCGCCAAACATTGCTCCGCCGTCAAGATAAAAGCGGCTTAGTATGAGGCTTGAGATTTGGTAAGTACCGATTCTTTTCATAGATCAATATGCTTCAATACAGCATATTCGGTGCAAAAGCAAAAGTCAGAAGCTAGTCAGTCTTGAGCTGCAATTTTCTCATGAAGCGATTCATTGTAGTACCATTTCTACATGTGACATTCATCACTGTGACATTTGACTTTATTGTTACTGTCGACTCACCATAAGGGGGCATCCTGTAACAGCTTGAAAACTTATTTGAGTTTGGCGATTATGGCGATCTAAAGCCACCGGAGGAAGCGTGCTTGCAAAAAGAGTCTTATTTTGACCAAGCACAGAGTTTTTTTGTTTCGCAAGTGTAAGAATCCTCCGGAAATACCATTTCTTTGTTCTTACGATTGATGGACAATCTCATAGGCTAACTTTGCAAATATCAGAAGGAAGGATTTCGAATATGTTAGCTGTGCGTAAACAAAGGCTACTAGTCCCACAAGTTCTAATGCGAGATTCCAGGCCACACTTGGTTGGAATAGTCTCAAGCAATGTGGCATTGCCTATAATATTCAATGCTGCTTGTGTGGGATCGGAGTAATTTCATACAGATAAGGTGCAACCACAATGGGCTCACCCATTGTGGAAAGACCAAGCATGAGTCCAATGAGGCTTGATATGCCGTGCTTGTTCCTATTAGTTGGCTTTTCCTAAAAGTTGGAATGATAAACATATGTTCTCAAATTGCTTACATGAAAGGAGACATAGGGATCACTTTATTTCCAACAAAATATACACCTCGTCCGTTTGTTGCTGATGTGCCACCCAATTGAGGAGCTTGCTGCTGAGTTGGGGGGGCGGAAATTACACTTGATGAGTCCAATAGTTTGCTTGATACGGAAGACGAATTACCACTTCCGCCAGTACCAAAAGAGAAGCCAACAACTGCCAGTCCAGCAGCGATGGTACCAAAGCCAAGCTCGGTATAGGAAGGTCCAGTTTTAGCTTGGTTTAGCAGTGTGAGCGCGCTTATCTGGGAACTGCCGATTG
Organism: SAR324 cluster bacterium; assembly: GCA_012797725.1. The sequence goes on from JAAZON010000368.1 coordinate 2,311, forward strand.
TCCGAAGAGCAAAGCTTCCAAGTGCCCTCGCTAACACCATCAAAAAGTGCA
>JAAZON010000369.1 GCA_012797725.1 SAR324 cluster bacterium
AATGGGCCTCATCAAAGAAAAATACAAGTTTTGGTTTTTCTAGATCTCCTACCTCAGGGAGATTCTCAAAAAGTTCGGAAAGAAGCCATAAGAGAAAAGTGGAGTAAATACGGGGAAACTCAAGAAGACTCTCAGATGACAAAACATTTACAACACCATAACCATCAGAGTCGGTCTGAAGTAAATCCTCGATGTTCAAAGCAGGCTCTCCAAAAAAAGCTTCTGCGCCTTGTTCGGAAAGTGCCAGTAGCCCACGTTGTATAGCTCCTATGCTTGCGACAGAAACATTTCCGTAAGTTAAGGAGATTTCCTTTGTATGTGTACCAATATGCTCAAGAATAGCCCTTAGGTCTTTGAGATCTAGTAAAAGCCAACCATTGTCATCGGCCACTTTGAATGCAATTTGCAGAACTCCGCTTTGAGTTTCATTGAGACCAAGAAGACGACTAAATAGGAGTGGGCCCATATCAGAAACAGTTGCCCGCACGGGATGCCCGTGCTTCCCGAATAGATCCCAAAAGGTGACTGGAAATCCTCGGTAATCTGGAGGGTTAATAGCAAGACTTGCGATTCGAGCTTTCAGCTTGTCTGTATCTGCGCCTGGCATGGCAATACTAGCAACGTCACCTTTTACATCTGAAATAAATACTGGTACTCCAATTGAGCTGAAATTCTCAGCCATGACTTTCAGAGTAATGGTCTTGCCAGTCCCAGTGGCCCCCGCAATAAGCCCATGCCGATTGGCCATTGAGCTAAGTAATTGTACGTCTTCTGTGCCCTTAGCAATTGTGAAGGCCTTCGTCATACCCATCCCCACCTAAAATTAGATCTCTTGATTCTAATGAGCATTGAAAAAAGATCGACTAATTCGCCTTATTAAAAGGGAATATCATCATCTTCAAAATTGACCTCTTCGACAGTAGCAGAGATCTCATCTGCCGACTTAAGATCTTCAAATGGATTCACTCCATTTGTGTTGTTTCCAAAAGACGCAGATGCTGATGCCGCGTCACTTTTTGAACCTACGAATTGTACGGTTTGTGCAAGAATTTCTGTCGTATAACGATCTTTACCTTCTTTATCCTGCCATTTCCGGGTCTGGATTTTTCCTTCAATAAAAACTTCTCTTCCTTTCTTGAGATAGTTAGAGCAGTTCTCTGCCGTTTTTCCAAACACTACAATGTTGTGCCACTCAGTATGATCTGACCATTGCCCATTGGCATCTTTACGTCGCTCTGATGTGGCAAGTGAAAAGTTACAGATGGGAGTTTGGTTTTGCGAAAAACGCAAATCCGGATCTTTGCCAAGCCGACCGAGAAGAAGAACTTTATTTACGCCCATAGTTGTCAAAAGCCTCCATAATTTTTCATTCCACATGATATCGATAAATCACATGGAAAGTTTCTTGGTTGTAAAAAAAGGCTAACACTATTTGTAAAACGCGTCACGAAAGGTCAGATTCAAATGGAAAGGCTAAGGATATAGAGGGGTTAGCTTTTACACCTCTCCTCCGGAGTAGGTCACTGAGATGCCTAAAGATGGCAGTCAAGGGCAAAATACGAGTTGGGCTTTCTGCCAAAATTGTTGTGCTTAAGTTTAATAATGAAAGGCAATACTTTCACTAAATGGATATTCTACCCAACTACGGCAATCTTTCGTGAACGCAAATCTTTTCGAAGATTTCGATAAATGCTTTCACTATCACAGCCACATATCTTGTGCTGTTCGCTTTGGCTTGCATGAGGCAGGAAGCTATCAATAACACCAAAAAGTCTAATTGTGCTTTGAGTGTTTATATTTTCCCTGTTGATAAATTCTAGAACTGCAGAACCGAAACCTCCTAATATGGTATTGTCTTCAATTGTGCAGACAATTTCGTAGTTTGGTATTTCTTTCTCTAAAAGTTCCTCATCGAGGGGTTTTGCAAAGCGTGCATTTATTAGTGTTGATGTGACGCCAATTTCAGCTTCCAAACGACTAGCCACTTCTTGAGCGTAACGAAGCATAGGCCCAAAGCAAATAAAGAGCACGTCATGGCCGCGCCGTACTATCTCAGCCTTCCCAATTTCCAGTGCTTTCAATTCCTTGTCCAAATCAACACCAAGGGAGGCTCCCCGAGGGTATCGAAGTGCAATAGGCCCATTATATTGAACAGCGGTGAAAAGCATGTGCCTCAGTTCGTTTTCATCCTTGGGTGACATTATCGTCATGTTTGGAATACTTCGGAGATAAGAAATGTCAAAGACACCTTGATGTGTTTCGCCATCGTTGCCCACAACACCAGCCCTATCTATTGCGAAGATTACAGGTAGATTTTGAATACAAACATCATGAAGTATCTGATCGTAAGCTCGTTGTAAGAATGTGGAATAAATTGCGCATACAGGATGAAATCCTTCACATGCAAGGCCGGCTGCAAAAGTCACTGCATGTTGCTCGCATATTCCAACATCAAAAAAAGAATTTGGAACTTCCTTTGCCAAGCGATCTAGCCCAGTGCCGTTTGGCATTGCAGCGGTAATTCCAATCAAATTGGGATTATCTTTGCAGAGACTTACAAGAGTATCGCCAAAAATCTGAGTAAAGCTAGGTAGTGATTTGTTTGATGTGATAAAGGTTCCCGCTTCTCTATTGAATGGGGTCACACCGTGCCATTCTATGGGGTTTTCCTCTGCTGGCCGATAGCCTTTGCCTTTCGTTGTAACCGCATGAACAAGCACTGGAACATCTTGTTCTTTTGCAGCTTCAAGCGAATGAATAAGTTCCCCCATGTTATGCCCATCGATCGGGCCAATGTAACGAAAGCCAAAATTCTCAAATAGCATTGCCGGATGGCAGAAGAAACTCTGTGTTGCTTCTTCCCATCGGTCTAGAGTTTTATATACAATTTCTGGAACATATCCTTTGTCTCGAAGGATCTTTATTTGTTTTCTAGCCTTTGTCGAAGCCTTTGATGTTACAACTTTTGAGAATATTCGGCTAAGAGCGCCAACATTAGGCGAAATAGACATCTCATTGTCATTTAAAACAACAATGAGTCGCTTAAGTCCAAGAGCACCGGCATGATTTAACGCCTCGAAGGCCATTCCGTTGCTTATAGAGGCATCACCTATTATAGCCACGACGTAATTTTTCTGATTGTTGTGCTGAAGCGCAACAGCCATGCCTACTGCAGCTGAGATGCTAGTGCCAGCATGGCCGGCTCCAAATGAATCAAACTTACTTTCGTTTCTTTTCAAGAAACCGGAAATACCCCCAGCTTTTCTGATATCCTTAATCAGGTTTCGTCGTCCAGTTAGCATTTTATGTACATAAGCCTGGTGTCCAACATCCCAGACCAGTTTATCGCAAGGAGTATTAAAAACGTGGTGCAATGCCACAGAAATCTCTGTAGCTCCTAGGCTTGAGGCAAAATGCCCGCCTGTCGATGAAACCGAATCAATAAGCTCGTCGCGCAACTCTTCGCAAAGTTGCTCGAGCTCTACAAGACTCAGTCCACGAAGATCTTCGGGTAGTGTCAGTGTATCTAAAATCTTTTTCATTTAAAGTGCAATTTATCTTAATAGAGCATTTTAGGATCTCATATACTGGTGAGCTAATCCAGAAATGCCAAGGGCGTTAGAAAGTTTAATAAAGTGATTAAAAAGTCGAAAGAGCCAAGCTCGAATTAAAAGCTCTTTCAATAATATTAATATATTAGCTAGGAAGCTGGTAACTGCTCATTAAGTGTGGATGAAACGTGTCTACCTCCCAAATGCAGCTGCTCATTAATGATTCGAATAGGCTATTGCAAGACTCAATTGCTAAATCAGGAACTTTGCCCCCACTTTTTGAGCAATTACGGAAGTCGGAACACGAAAGGCGACTAAAGGGATAGGTTTTTGGCCAGCCCGCTTAGCCGGACAGATTTTGTTTTTTTCTTGACTTGCTTCATGACAACACAGCCCCACAAATTTAAATTTGAAGTTTAAAAATTTATTTGTCGAACTAAGGATTAGAGGGGAATCCTTATAGGGGATCCCCCATCGTGAAACACGACTTCAATTTGATGGCTGAAGCACAGTATCGATAACATGAATTAGGCCGTTTGAGGTTTTAATGTCCGCTTTGCTCACAGTAGCAGAGTCAATAAGAACCTTTGAACCTTCGACGTGAATTCTCAGGGAAGAGCCTTCTACGGTGTTTGCAGAATCCATTTTTACAACTTTTGATGCTGGAATTTCGCCTGCTACAACATGATAAGTGAGAACCTTCTTGAGTTCGTCCGTGGGAACCAGATAGTCTAATCCTTAAGAAAACGATTAATTAATCTGATGAGTCATTCCCGAATAAAATTAGGGGGCACGCACCTTTCATTATGCGTGCCCCTGGAAACTAGAAAGGGAATCTTAAAACTATTTATTAGGCAGATCCCTTGATGCTGCGAAATGTACACGCCTGTTCTTTGCGTATGCACTCTCATCGTGCCCTGGATCGAGAGGGATTTCTTTACCATAACTAATGGTTTCCAGTTGTGATGAGGGAATTCCATACGAAACTAGAACACTTTTAACGGCCTTGGCTCTCTTGTCACCAAGAGCGAGATTGTATTCTGCTGTACCACGCTCATCGCAATGACCTTCAAGTGTAATTTTAACACCAGGATTCTTTCGGATGACCTCAGCGTTGTACTCAACATTCTGACGCCCAGAGTCATTTACTCGTGCCGAATCATAGTCAAAGCGTACATCTTTAAAAATTCCTTCTCCTTCAGCTGAAGGGATGGATCCACTGCCAAAGCGCCCCTCTTGTGCGTTTAAATCTTGTTCGGAGATCCCGTTACCTTCTCCGTCACCAGTTGAGGAGCAGCCACTGAATACAAATGATTCTGCAAGCAGAATTGCTAGAAAGGAAAATAATGTTTTTTTCATTTTCATGCCTATATATAAAAAAGATTTCACGCCCAGAATGCCGAGCAACTAAAGTACTTTCATAGCATTTAGCACTTTTAGGGTGGCATTTTTCTCACGCGCTTGATTTCTTAAAACTCTATATAGTTGTACGATGAGTTGAGAAAGAGCGCAACATGTTAAGACTTAACTTTATATTTTAATACTCTTAAACGTCTCAGTTTTTTGGAGAAAATGGCGTGAATCTGGAAGATATTAAGGCGTGCTTTAATACAAGAAAAAAGGAGATAATAGATGATTGGTATCAGTTCCTTCGCTTTAGAAGCATCAGTACTAATCCGGAATATAATCAGGATTGCATAAATTGCGCCGAGTGGCTCTCACTTTATTTGAGAGAACATGGCTTAAGCTCAGAGGTGATTAGGAGCAAAGGCAAACCCCTCGTATTTGCTGAGACAAGGGGCGGGGCTAATGAACAAACAGCTCTGTTTTATGGTCACTATGATGTTCAGCCAGTAGATCCTATTGATTTGTGGGAGAGCGACCCCTTTGAACCTGTGGAGAGAAATGGACGTGTTTATGCACGTGGAGCTCAGGATAACAAGGGGCAGGCCTTTGCCTTCATTAGTGCAGTTCTAGCGCTGAAAGAACTGAATCGCCTCAAGCTAAATGTTAAGATTCTGATTGAAGGAGAGGAGGAGTGTGGAAGTCATAGTATCGGGGAAATGCTTGGCTCTCTGAAAGAGAAATTAGGCGCCGACTTTCTGATGGTCTCAGATTCCATAACTTCGAGTCTGGATGTTACTACCATTACAATGGGTCTAAGAGGTGTAATTCATCTTGAAATTAAATTAAGAGGTTCAAGCAGAGATCTGCATTCGGGAATTCATGGAGGAGTGGCTCCAAACCCCGCAACGGCTTTGGCCCGGCTCTTAAGCAGTCTTCACTATGAAAATGGTCGCATTGCAGTTGAAGGTTATTATGATGGGATTGATGGACCTAGCAGTGAAGAGCTGAGGCTTGCCTCTGCATCTGATATAGATCCAAGGGCCTACCAGAACTCAGTTGGAGTGCTTCCCTGTGGTGGGGAGAAAGGGCTTTCGCTAATGAATCGCAGAGGCTTTCAACCTACCGTGGAAATAAATGGAATTACTGCTGGGTATCAGGGAGAGGGACAAAAAACAATAATACCATCTTGGGCTTCTGCTAAAATCACTTCGCGAATTGCTGGACGTCAAGATCCCGAGCGGTGCTTAGAGCTTCTCAAGTCGCATATGAGGAAGTTTAAACCTGAAGGTTTGGAACTTGAGATCTATGGCGACGGGGTAGGAGGAGGGGCTGTTTTTGTAAGCTCAGAGAGCCCTGTATTTAGGAAAGCAAAAAAGATTCTGAAGCAACTAAATGGCAACGAGCCGCAATGTATATGGGAAGGGGCATCAATTCCAGTAATTCCTCTTCTCTCTAAAGTTAGCGGAGCAACTCCACTTCTTGTTGGCTTTGGATTAGAGGAGGACAATATCCATGCTCCAAATGAATCGTTTTCCCTAGCTCAATTCAGGCAATGTTTTTTATATACGGGTCTTGTACTAAGCGAGTGGAATTAATCAGTTTTGAGGCTATTTATTGTGTCATAGCTATATAGGGAATATAAAATTATCCTGTAATGACCAAGCGAGAGAAACAAGTTTCAAAAGAGAAGGAAGCTAGTGGAAGTTCTCATCGCCCCCTGGCAGATGAGCTGAGACCGGAATCCTGGGATCTTTTCTGCGGTCTTAAGTCTATTGATGCAAATCTTGTTCGTCAGATCACATCTGGACAGGGAAAGGCTCCATCCTTGGTTCTATGGGGGCCACCAGGTTCGGGCAAAACAACTTTTGCCAGGTTAATGGGGAGAAGTTTCAAGGGATACAGATTTGTTGAGCTTTCCGCTGTGCTTTCTGGCGTCAAGGATGTGCGGAATGTAGTGGAGGAAGCAAAGAGCGTTCCCACTATTTTGTTTATGGATGAGATTCATCGCTTTAATAAAGCTCAACAAGATGCATTTCTTCCTCATGTGGAGAGGGGAACCATAAGTCTTGTGGGCGCAACAACAGAGAACCCATCTTTTTATCTCACTTCTCCTTTACTATCGAGAATGCGAGTCATAGTTCTTCCGAAACTTTCCGAAGAGTCATTACAGCAAATACTCGAGAGAGCGCAGAAATATCTTGGAGTATCTTTTTCAGAAGATGCTGCTCGCATAATTTTTGAACTCTCTATGGGAGATGCAAGAAGGCTGCTTAATATACTGGAAGCATTTCTTGAAGCAATGCAAGGTCACGACTTTTCAAAGCCAGTTAACAAGGGTGATATTGAAAAGTTTTTAGGAGAATCAAAATTAGTTTTTTATGACAGGGAAGGGGAGGAGCATTACAATAATATCTCAGCTTTTATTAAAAGCATGCGAGGTTCAGATCCTGATGCGGCGCTGTTCTGGGGATTCCGAATGATTGAAGCGGGAGAAGATCCACGCTTCATAATAAGGCGGATGATAGTTTTTGCTTCTGAAGATATTGGAAATGCTGATCCTAGAGCTTTACAACTTGCCGTTTCGACGCTTCAAGCTTTCGAACATGTTGGACTCCCCGAAGGTAAGATTCCAATAGCTCATTGCATTACTTATTTAGCCTGCGCCCCAAAATCTAATAAGAGCTATCTCGCAATGCATAGAGCGATCGATGCTATAAATCAATTCCCCGCAGCAGAGGTTCCATTGCATTTGAGAAACGCACCAACAGGATTAATGAAAAGCCTTGGTTACGGAAATGACTACCAATATCCACATGACTTTGAAGGGGCTTACGTTAGGGAAGTGCATTATTTACCGGACGTGCTCAAGGGAAGTATTTTTTATGAACCTTCAGATCGTGGATTAGAGATCAAAATATCAGAGTCTCTTAATACGCGTAGACAGAAGCGATCTAAAGTTTAAAAAATTCTTCAAGAGCTGCCTCGACTTTTTCCTCAGTCAAGGGTCTGGTCAAACTGACTGGAGCAAGGTTGGTAATAGCAGTGTTGTCGCCTACAACCAAACAGCGATTCTGAGTCTCTCGATCGAGGTGAATGAAGTAATTTGCCTCTGAGATAACCTTGGAATTTGGAATGATTTCCTCGATGTCATTGATTTCCTTAGGCTGAAATCCGCGGGAAGCAATGAGTTGAGCAAAAATTTTCTTGATCGCAGGATCCTCAAACAAAATGCATACAGAGTTGCTACCATTTAAATCTTTCGCTTCAAGACTGTGGTGTAAGAAAAAACCTCTCATCGGATAACCTTTTGATTACAATTGCCGTCCCACGTATTATTTAAGATGACGGAAGGAAAAAGGAGACTCGGCAATTGAAAGGAATTTTATTTTCAATAGAATCAGTCCATTAGCTCAATTCCCAGTGGCTGTGGAGGCTTATGTCATGAATTGATTTCTTTTTGACCTTTGGGGGTGAAAAAAAAACAGGATATGAGTAAGGTTGATGAATAATGTTGAAAGAGAATTGGCGTTTTATATCAAGGCTAGAAAGAATAGTTGACGGGCTCTTAATCGTCTTTGCCTTTTTTTTGGCATATTATGGGCGCACAGCTCTTGGTTTTTGGGACTTTGTTTTTGATTTAGGCCTTCCTTTCGAAGGGCCAGATTTAGCTCCTCTTAAAGACTATTTTATTGTTCTTGTTATTGGTCTCATAGCATACGCAATAGCGCTTAATGCCCTCGGTGCATACAGCAGCATGCGCTTAAGGAGCCCATGGCAGTTGTTTAGAATCGCGCTCATGTCATCCTTGGTGGTGTTTTTTGTATTAGCAGCATCGTTGTTTTTGTTAAAGATTAACTTGAGCCGAAGTTTCATTGGACTTTTCTGTCTTTTAGTAGCCTTTGGCCTTGCGTTCTCAAGAATGTTTGTTCTTCGCTTCTTACGTTTTTGGAGAAGGCGAGGGGTGAATTACAGAAACATAATCATATGCGGTCTTGGGATACAGGCTCGCAGACTTGCTAGAGAAATCGCGCAACGACCCGAGTTGGGAGTTAGAATAAGAGCTTTTGCTTCACTTTCTCAGTTTCACTCATCGAACGAGGAGGTTGAGGACTTTCGGAGGATGATAAGAAAGCACGCCAAACTTAAGATAGTCAGAGTAATTGTTGGGTTGGAAGGGCTTGAGCGCGCACTTAGAAAGTATTCAATTGATGAAGTTATATTTACCGATGTGATTGATTGCATGCCTCAAGTTGAGGCTGCTGTCCATCAGTGTTCTGATCAAGGAATTGAGACCACCATAGCGGCAGATTTATTTAGTATTGGTCTTATTAAATCAGGAATAAGTTACTTTGGCGGGATGCCCCTCATTCATTTTCAAACACCACCAGGTGATCGATGGGAACTCTCACTTAAGAGGATATTTGATATCTTAATATCCGGACTTTTACTTCTGATTCTATCTCCTCTTTTTCTAATTATTGCACTGGCAATCTTGTTTAGCATGTCGGCGCCAATAATTTTTAAACAACGTAGAATGGGGTTGAATGGAAGAATATTTGAACTTTATAAATTTCGTTCGATGCGAATAGGTGCCGAAGCAGAGCAAACCGAGCTAGCGGCTCAGAATGAAATGAATGGCCCGGTGTTTAAGATTAAAGATGATCCAAGGGTGACTAATCTGGGGCGTTTTCTTAGAAGATTTAGTTTGGATGAACTTCCACAGCTCTGGAATGTCTTCAAAGGAGAAATGAGTCTCGTTGGCCCAAGGCCTCCACTCCCAGAAGAGGTGAGTCTTTATGAACGAAGTGATAGAAGGCGTCTTTCTATGCGTCCTGGAATGACATGTACATGGCAAGTTAATGGAAGAAATGACATACAAAATTTCGAAGAATGGGTCAGAATGGATCTGGACTATATAGACAATTGGTCTTTATGGAGTGATTTTATAATTCTTTTTAAGACAATTCCTGCAGTTTTGCTTGGAAAAGGCGCGAGTTAAGAAATTGATGGGATTATTCGTCCTCAATCGTTTCGATAAAAGATCTAATCAGCTGAAATGTCAGAGCAAACAAAAACTATAAGCATTTGTTCTAGAAATGTAGGTAATTCCATTTTTTCAGAAAGAAGTCTTCACATTCAACCGGTATGGAATCAGGGGGGCTAAGGCGAGAGGATAATGCAAATTCCACGAAGGTTGATTTGCTGCAACCGTGCTGCTTGTTCAAAGTCAAGCAAGATCTAGAGTCCTTATTGATCACTTTACAGGGGATAAACTTTGACAGTAAACAAGCTTGATGTATTAGAAACGGAATGCGCCAAATTTGATTAATTGGGTAAGCCAGCCTGTCCAATTGAGACACTAGATAGTAAAGGCTGGTTGTTGGAAGAATCATCCGATTTCATTGGTAGATAGAGAATAGAAAGCTGAATCTGCTATTGAGAGGGTCTTTTTCTCAGGTTATTGTTTTATTTCTAGCACTTGGAAGGTCGATGCTCCTAAGGGCTATTGTATTCAAGGGTGGTGCGAAAGTCCAAGGAATGGCAGCAACTTTGTTAAGGGCCACAATAGCCGCTCTTTTGGATTCATCTTGCAAAGAATTGCATTACCCAGTTGTTAATTTGGTCTTGATTGCAGATGTGAGCACTGTGCTTGCTTCGGGAGACAGAGCAACGATCATCGCCTTGGTTTCAAAAAATTGATGCTTTCAACAATCTAGGCTGCTCATTAACAGGAAAAGTGGCCTCAGAAAATATAGAGGCCTTGGTATAAAAATATTAAATTTTGAGATTCACGGAAATATTGAGGAAAGTTTCCTTTAATCTACCATGCGTCCGGGAAGATGAGATCTTTTGATCTAAAAAAAGAAATGCAGCCTTTATATTTCTAATCTATAGCGAAACTTTATCTCTTTTCTTGGTCGTCAGGACAAGCTCTAACTTAGAAAAAACTGAATTTTGTCTTTGTGTAGTGTAAATTTCTAGTAGATTTGTCAATATAAGGCTTAATCAAGTGGAAGGGTCTTATTTTACCGGGATCGTACCTCAAATCGAGGCCATGTATTTTTCCGTACTCGTAAACAAGATACTGTCCCTCAAAAGTAATTTTGTCTCCCTCCTTAAGATCTAACTTTTTTATTTGCTCAAGTTCGTCTTGACTTGCTGGTACTAATGCAAGAGCTTGACTATTTGAATTTAGGAAAGAAGCTGGACACTTACTTGTAGCGAGGTAGTTTTTTTCGAAGTCTTGATAGTCGGAATCTGTCAGATAGAAGACAAAAGCAGAAATCCCCCCCTCTGACAAAGAGAGCTTTTTGATATCGGCATTAATAACCCTACCGCTGATTCGTCCATTTTCATGAATCTTGTAATTTAGATAATTATTATTGTTGATTGAGAGTGTAATGGACCTATGAGAGCTATCAAAAGTAATGTTTTCTCTTTTCTTTGAATAGAACCAAAGGATGCCACATAAGAGCAACACCAGGACGATGCTAATTGGTGAATTGATGAGCGACTCAAAAAGTGATCGAGACTCCTTTATTTTAGGCATTTCTTTTCTGACTTGAAGGATTTTAGATCTGCAAGTATCGCAAATCTTATCGAAATTAGAGGTCTCTTTACCGCAGTTGAAGCAGAGCATATTAAAGAATTCCCTGAGTTGTTGCAATTAAGCATCGGATTCAAGGGCTTGGGCCTCAAGGATTTGAAGCAATTAGTTGATGGTTAAGAGTAATGAAAGTGCTTTCACCTAGTATTGCCCTGTATTAGGATTTACTCAGTCTGTTAGAGAGTTAAAGGGCCGTTCTTAGTGCTTTTTCGTAGATCGTGGCAATATTGGGTTTTTAATTGTTTTTACTCAAGTATGCAAATTTAAGTACCGATACATCATGTGAGCGAAGGATCGCTCAATGTGGTATGGCAGTATGGTAGTACGAATAGTTCACGGACAAGCAGGGTCCCTCTACGCAGCACTTCTCAAAGAAGGTTCTGGAGCAAATTCCCACGATAAAACAAAGGAAGTTCAACCTAAGGCAGACACTTCTGTAAAAGGTGTTGTGCACCAAGCGCCTGCGTCCGACGCGGTTAAAGTGACATTGTCAAGCCAAAGTGGGCCTACGGTGTCTAATCTTGTTCGGGCAGCTTCTCTGAATGAATCGGTCGTCTCTGTCAAATCTATGCGAGGAGCTGTTGGCTCTGAGCGAATCGAGCATTACAAAGATGCAAAACAAGTAACAAATGATTTGACTGAGCAAATGCACGAAGATCCAGAGACAAGCATGGAGGCGCATAATGTAAATGGCTTAGCGGCCAAGGGAACCATGATGTAAAGGTATCCAACACGCTATTTCTATTGCGTGTAGCAGCTTAGATAGGCTGCAAGGCTAGATGTTTGTTTACGACATTCCACCCGTTTTACGGATAGCAAGCCAGACAAAAAGAAAAATACTTATACCCCAGCATATAAACAAATATGCCCCTCCCAATTCAATCTGACTTTTCGCAGATTGAAGAAAAAGCAGGCCAGAAAATACCAAAGATGAACCAATTAGAGTCATTAAAAATCGGTTTAAGAGTGCATTCTGGTGGTTTTCAATTCTTTTAAGATCTGCGTTTTCATGCATCAAACACAACTCGTTTTTTAAAAGTTTTCGCAAGATAAACATTAATTGCAATGGCAATTCAGTAAAAAATGTCCCATATGATCGACTTATGTTCATTAGCTTGCGTGAATACCATTTTTGGTCTGAGATTTGGTTTACATACTGATGCTTTAGAAACGGACGTACAGATTCTATAGGATTGTAATTTGGATCAAGTTCTTGTGCTACAGCCTGAAGAGTCGACAAAGCGCGGCCCATATCGAGAAGATCGGTCGGAGGACGAAGTCCATAGCGACGAATGATTTCAAAAAGGTCTGCGAACAACTGCCATAAACTAAGTTCTCGAAGGGTTCGACCGCTGTATCCATCTAGAATCTCCAAGATTTGCTTCTTTAGGTTCAAATCATACACGATTGAAGAAACCATCTCGTTCTCAAAAAGGAAATAGCAAATTCCATCTGCATCAGAATTTGTTATAGCAATAAAAAAATTCAATATGCTATGCATTCTGTTTTGATCGAGACGTACCATCCTCCCAAAATCCACAAAAGCCACCTTAGCATCTTTTGTAATAATGATGTTCCCCGGATGAGGATCTGCGTGGAAAAATCCATGTTTAAATAAAGAAGTCAATACTACACGTTCCAAAATCCTAGCTAAGGGTGCCGTATCGATTCCATCCTTTTTTATTTGTTCAGCATTGTCAGCTCGATAGCCATCAATGAATTCCTCTATAAGAATCTTTTTTGAGGAAAATTCACGAAAAACTTTTGGTACAATTAGGCCTGGGTCATCCTGGAAGTATTCGGCGAATCTGGAAATATTAAGGGCCTCGCGATTAAAGTCACATTCCAGCTTAAGTGCGCGTGAAAAATCGTCAATCAATCTCGAAGGACTAAAGTAGCGGCTCTCTGGTATGTATTCTTCCAGAAGAGAAG
>JAAZON010000370.1 GCA_012797725.1 SAR324 cluster bacterium
AGGAAGAAGGTGGGGTTCCACTCGCACTCGATTCCAATGACCGACTTCCTTCTCCCTTTGCTATCAGCAATCATCGTGCTATTAATCCTTTACTTGGAGATCGAGAGCAGTTTGAAAAACTTGTTGAACGAGTCCACCAGGCGGGTGGAAAGGTGATTGTCGATTTTGTGCCAAATCATACAGGATTGGTATGTCCTTGGATAAGCGAACATCCAAATTATTATCATAGAGATCCAAATTCACCTAATCACCTTTTGTGTGAATTCTCCGGGGATGTTGTAAAGCTCGATTATATCAATCCTGAACTTGCTGAAGTCCGGTGGAAAGTGTTAGAAAATATTGTCGACTTGGGCGCCAATGTCGTGAGAGTAGATATGGCCCACTAGATACCAGATTCCTTTTGGACACATGCGATTCCAGGAATAAAGCGATTAAATCCCCAGTTTTCTTTTATTGCTGAAGTTTATGCAGAAAACATTAACGACTGGTCCCGGCACGAGAAACTTATTTATGCTTGTTTTGACGCAGTTTATCACGAACAGCTCTATCGTCATTTGAAGCTTGCATTTCAAAATGATAAAAACTTCGAAGGCTTAGTTGAACACATTAACCTTTTAAGTTGCTATCCATTTAAGAGGAACTTAGTCGATTACCTAGCAAACCACGATGATCCCCTAAATTGAAGAAGCCTCTCAATATCAGGCTGCATTGATGACTCTTTGTTTTTGTTTGCCCGGCATTCCTTTTATTTGTAATGGCCAGCTCTTTGGCCGCACAACACGTTTAAAACACCACGTGGTTGACCTTCTTCCTGAGATAGAATCAGAATTTAATCATCTTCCCCTAAATGGTTCCAGAGAATCGCCTCTTTTCGTCGGTATTTTGAGCCTAGAATTGAGAGTCTGTATCTGCTTGAAAAAGACATACTTAGTGCGGATTGCCTCTGTAAAGAAAAATCGTGTTTATTGCTTCTAAACCTTAGCACGAGCACCTTTTATCCTGCTAATTATGTACGGTCTTCAAAACCCGGCTTGAAAAATGGGCAAAATATTCATAATGGAATAGAAGCCTGGACAGGCTGAGATATTTGAAATTTAGCCAACATAAGACGCTTAGGCATAGTGGCTTGATGCTAAACCAAGCATCTGTGGTCTTGTATCTGACAATATGATAGAAATTCACCTTTAAGTTTTTAGTGTTGCAACAGCCTACTAGCTTGAAATTGAAAGGTCTCTCAAGGGAGAACTTAATAATTTTTACACAAAGGACAAGAATGCCAGAATACGCATACTCAATGTACAAAGTTTCAAAGACTTATCCTGGGGGAAAGCAGGTTTTAAAGGATATTTCTCTCTCATATTTCTATGGAGCAAAGATTGGAGTCATCGGTCTGAATGGGGCTGGCAAATCTACATTGCTTCGGATAATGGCGGGACTTGAGAAAGAATTTTCTGGTGAGGCGACTCCAGGCCCAGGACGCACGATTGGTTTTCTCCCTCAAGAGCCGATATTAGATGATAGCAAAACCGTTAAAGAAAATATTGAAGGTGCTTTGTCAGAGACCATAGGAGCTCTCAACCGTTTTGAGGAGATTTCATTAGCATTAGCAGATCCAGATCTAGATCCGGATAAAATGGAAGAATTGATCAATGAACAAGCCTCAGTGCAGGATATTATCGATTCACAAAATGGCTGGGAAATTGAACATACTCTTGAGATAGCGATGGATGCACTTAGATGCCCACCTGGAGATCAAATCGCCGCTAATTTGTCAGGAGGGGAAAGGCGACGAGTGGCTTTGTGCCGCTTGCTTCTCCAAAAACCTGATATTTTGCTTCTTGATGAGCCTACTAATCATCTAGATGCTGAATCAATATTGTGGCTTGAGCAGCATTTGCAACGCTATGAAGGAACAGTAATTGCTGTTACTCATGATCGCTACTTCCTGGATAACATCGCAGAGTGGATTCTTGAGCTTGACAGAGGACATGGCATTCCGTGGAAGGGTAATTACTCCTCTTGGCTTGAACAGAAACAAAAACGCCTCGCAGACGAGGAACGTCAAGAAGAAAAGAGAATAAAAACCCTGGCTCGCGAACTTGAATGGATTCAAATGTCGCCAA
>JAAZON010000371.1 GCA_012797725.1 SAR324 cluster bacterium
CAGAGCTGCTCTGGTAGCCCTACTGTTACCAGTCTTTTCTCAAAAGGATGAAAGAATTCGAGTTTATAGCTGATCAGGTGAAAAGAGCTTGAATTTAGCCCTCCGTAGAAATTATCCCCTATTATTGGAATGCCGATATGTGAGCAATGGGTTCGAATTTGATGAGTGCGGCCAGTGAGAGGTTTTGCCATTATCAGTATAGTGTCATGAAGCTTCCCTTTGTCATCTGTAACAGAAGAAAAACACACAGTCTCAAAAAGAGTTTTTGCTTCTTTAGCATTCTCTCCATTAGTTTTTCGAAGTATCGGATGTTCCCTATCTTTCCCAATCGATTCATTCACTAATCTCTGATTCCAGTCAGGGATTGAAGCTGTTTCAAAAAGATAATATTTAGAGACTCTTCTGAATTCGAACGCTTGCTGAATTGCTTTATTCATGCGAGCTGACTTACTCATTATCAAAATGCCGCTTGTTGCAGTATCTAGACGTGAAGGCATGTGCACTCTTTGTTTCAGATAGTTTTCAATGAAGCCCTTCAAGTGCAGATGTCTCTGCTCTCTCGATGGAAGACAGGGCAGGCCAACAGGCTTGAAGACAACAATTAGATCCTCATCCTCATGGAGCACCCAGCTCTTAGAGAATTCAGGGTAGGCTTTAAAGCGCTCTTCGAAGTTATATTTTGGCTCGAAATATTCGAGTTGGCATGGGCATGGTAGCTCAATGTCATGAGTTTTCATTCTTCCATTAACATAGACGCCCCCCCAGTCTAAGCGATCTTTCCATGTTTCTGGATTGATGCTGGGGAAAGTGGCTTCAAGAAGTGGAATTAATCTCCATGGATCAATGCTCTTTTCATAGAACTCAAAATTCCAATGAATGCTAGAAAGAGCACTTTTCAAGCGTTCAAGATCTGCCATGGTGTCCTAAAGAGGTTGTTAAGGGGCGCTACCTGCTCTTGCAGTTGGTGTCACTTGAAATTGTTTATGGTAATCCACATTTTCTAGTGCTATTGCAATTCGGCTAAGTCGAGTTGAGAGTTCTAGCGCCGGCAAGTCACTAGAGAAGGGGGATTCATAGTTCAGGCCAAATAATTTTTCAAGCATTTTAATCTTGCTAAGGGTTTCTTCATCTAAAGCATCCTTAAGCATTTTACGAAGTAAGTGTCTTTTTTCCTTACGTAACTGAATAAGCTGTTGTATTTGCGAGGTCTGGGCAGCAAGAACAGGATTGTTCACCTCAGGCAGTGGACATGCGGGAATTATATTAATTACATTCTTATCAGGAGCATTCGCATTCACACGCCGGACAGTGCCGAATGCTGAATTTCCTTGCTCGGAGCTGATTAAAGCAGTGGCATAAGTGTCAGCTCCAATCTGTGCGCTATTTACATAGAAAGAAACAATTAGCTCCTTCTCATTCTTCCTGCGTACCTGCGAATTCAAGTCTGTTATAGCGTAGCGATGTGTCTCGTTTGGATTAAGAATAATACCAACGGCACTATGAGGTTGGAAATCGGCCGGAACAAGCACGTCAACTTTGAGCTCTTCGGTTTTTGCTTGTTGTGGAATGCAAATCCACACCAAAAACAAACCTAACAAGGAGAGTTGATAATAAGTATTTGAAGAATTTCGCATATTAGGCTCCAAAATTTCATCTCAGTGAATTAGAAATTTTCTTAATTGTGTTCAGGCTATTGTTTAATAAATCTAATTCTCTTTCTAAGTCTGTATTTTGCCCCAAAAGTTTCTCAATAGATATACCCTTGCCACTTTGCTGTTCTGGCGCCTCTTTGTCGTCGAAGAGAGGGACGCATTTACGTTCCAAATAATACCTGCTTGAAACTTCGACCTTTGAGTCATCTGTTCCATAAACAAAAAATTGATAAGACATCCGTTCTAGAGGTGCAGGCACTTCGGCAGTGAAAACCAAGTCGTCTGCCTGATTGTAAGTGGGCTTCATCATAGGAACATCAAGTACCCGGTCGTCTAAGTACACAAATGCACGAATACGTTTATCAATGCTGC
>JAAZON010000372.1 GCA_012797725.1 SAR324 cluster bacterium
CCTTTCTTTGAAAGTTGTACTTGGCGTTCTTTATTCCCTCACCATCAGCAGTCTTATAGAGACGAGAGGAAAATGCGCACATAGTCCCGGGTCTCACTTTTTTCCTGCAAGCCTTACCCACATTCAGTGAACATGAATTAGCAGACTTTGGGGTGGCAGTTGCAGTGGGTGTTGCAGTAGGCGTAGGCTCCTGTAAGGATGTCTTCAAGCCATTTTGCACAAAAAGATCCTGCTGATTTTCACCGCACATTGTGAAAAGGATTTTTCCTCCATTTCGTGGCAAAGCCTCCCATGTCTCGTAACTCGCTCCACCTGCGCAACCCTGTGCGCCAAAGTGCCGTCCTGCGGGAAGCTGAGCATCGTTACTTCTTATTTGTTCAACTTCCTCTCCATTTCGAATAACCCAAATCCTATCCCAAATTTGGGCTCCTACAGCGACTTTTGCAATTCCTATACTCGTGTCAAAAAATGGAAAAGACGCACTGTTTCCATCATTATCAGAAAGCGCGGTTGGATTTCCTCCTGCTGCAGGATAAAAGTTCCCAATACGTTGGGGAGCTTGACCATAAATGTTAAAGATGACACTTCCTAAATTTATAGGATTTGGATCCGTTAAATTGCTGCCTATGAGTGAAGCAGTCCCACCTCCCAGAGGCATAGAATATAAATTAGAGAGATTTGGAAGCTCTCTTTGAGCATTTGGATTTCCCGCAAAGACCACGGTGTCTCCAGCAATGGAAGGTCTGCCCATATGATTAGGTCCACTAGAATATGTAAGAACAGGGCCTACCCCGTCAGCCTTTGCTACATATCCTGCCACGCGATAGGGACTTCCTCCTGGAGTATTCGCAACAATGGCAGAAGCGTCTTCAGTTCCATTTAGATAATTTGCACTAATAGTGTAGAGCACTACGCTTCCATCATCACTGATATCGAAGGCTGCCGGATCGAGCAAAGCCACATCTTGATTACCCATTCCTGTGGGAATTCCAGCAGGAATTACCTGGATTGAGCCATTTGTCGTGTTTACAATAGCAAAACATTCCTTTGATCCATTTCTATCAAATACATGAAGAGCTGCAGTTGTTCCATCGTAAGAAAGTCTCAATGAAAGGTGCCAAACTTGGACTGCTCCTCCATAGGGCCCTGTAATGCCTGTTATGTTTGAATTGGCATCTGTAGAAAAAAGAGTTCTCTCTACAGGACTTCCTTCGGTATTAATCGACTTCATCGAATAAATATCCCCGGCCTTTTCGATCCACACTGCAACAGCGCCATTACCACTAATATTGTAAGCTGACTTTGGATAGCCATTGGTCGTAAGTCGTGTCACAGTCTGGCTTGCAGCTGGTGATACAAATGAAAGGAAGCAAACAATACATACAATAAAAAACAGTGGTCTACTCATTTTGGGATTCTCCAACGCTGATAACTGTTCTTAGAATTCATTAAGAAATGAAATCGTACGGCTGATTCTAGAGCTCAAGATACAATGCTAGCCAAAGCAAGGGAATACACAAAAAAACCTTTAAATTATCGAATACTCTCCCCCAAAACAATTTTAAGCACTATAGGTGTTTGCAAATGCCCATCGTTTCAGGCACTTGACCAAAAGTCATGTGACTACTCAATAAATTGGAGAAATCATTGAAGGATCCAGCTCGGTCTGAACTCATAAGTCTGTCAACTCTGTGATACAAAGTGGAAAAATCGATCCTTAAGATCGCGTGACTTGAGAATCTAAGATAAATTCTTGCACCAATCGATATAAACAACAAAGGTGGTATTTCCACGATATCCCTTGTACTTCATCAATCATTTTTTTCTAGATTAATATTAACTGTCATCAAAAATCTACTCATTGAAATTGAAGCGCCTTTATCGGTTTCTTTCCAACGGAAAGGCTCAAGAATATAGCTTTTTATAATATTCCCTAAGCATCCTGGCGGCCGAGAAGCGCTTTGTGGACATTCTAATGCTTGCTTGCATCATGGAAATCCATTTTGATTTATGCTTGTAGTAAGTCGGAAGTACTTCTTTAAGAAGCACTTTATATAGAGATGCTGAATCAAAATCATCTGCCTTTGGACCTTCGTAAGCTCCACCAATCTGCCATCCATTTACTCCGTGCTTACATCCCTCAGGCCACCAGCCATCAAGCACGCTTAAATTAAGAACTCCATTCATTGCAGCCTTCATTCCAGAAGTGCCGCTTGCTTCCATCGGGCGAATAGGATTATTTAGCCACACATCACATCCTCTAGTCAGCAAGGCTCCAATTTCCATGTCATAATCTTGAAGAAAGACAACACTCTTTGGATATTTTTGCGACATTTTATAAAGATTTAAGATAATACTCTTACCCGTAAGATCATTTGGATGAGCTTTGCCCGCAAAAATAATTTGAATCTGCCCGCTTTTCAAATATGGCTCAATAACCTTTGGCTTTCTGAATATTAAGTCACTTCTTTTATATGGTGCTGCTCTTCTGCCAAAGCCTATAAGAAGTTTATCAGGATCAAGTTCTATTCCATTCCTTATTGCTACAAAGTTTAGAAGCTCTCGCTTTAGCCTTTGATGCGTTTCCCAAAGCGCTCTTTGGCGATTGATACTCTTTATTATTCTTCTATCCTGCCAAGTGCCGTTATGTACGCCATTTGTGATAGCAATAATTTCCGAGACACTGCTTTCCTTTGACCACATCTTTCTAGCAGTTTGGCCATGAAGTTCAGAAACGGCGTTAGCTTTTTTTGAAAGCCTTAGACCAGCAAGCGTCATTGAAAATGGATCGCCTCCAAGCTGCAACATCTGCCCAAATGTAAGCTCGTTATATGCTCCCATGTAACGAAGTAGCTCATGATCGTGTCTTTCGTTTCCAGCTGCAACAGGTGTGTGAGTCGTAAAGACAATTTGCTTTCTAACCTTCTCCCACGCTTTGGAAAATGACATTCCGCAAGTATCCATTTCCTGACGAATAAGCTCAATGCCGGCGAATACTGGATGACTGTCGTTAAAGTGATATGCATCAACCTTTATGCCAAGCGCTTGAAGGGCGCGAACGCCACCTATGCCGAGAATTATTTCCTGAGCAATCCGCTCCTCAGAGAACCAGCCATAAAGCTGTCCAGTGAGAAGTCTGTCTCCATTCTCGGGCAGATTGACATCAAGAAGATAAA
>JAAZON010000373.1 GCA_012797725.1 SAR324 cluster bacterium
CAACCAGGGATAAAATTGACTTCTAAGTCCAAATCCCAACAAACCTGGTAATCCTGACAGAAATAGTTGACAAAGCTCATAGTAAGAGAAACTTAACCATGAGACATCTCCAACAACAAGCTCTTTATAAAGAGATAGTGCCGATTGCTTCGGATCACTAAGGTACTCCTGCTGGGGAGTCATTGCTGGTTTCATAATTCAAGCTCTCTTTGAGCCCTAAAAAGGGCGATTATCGTTACAGCATCGACTATCTCACCACTATCTACCATTCGCAATGCTTCTGAAAATGGGACCTTTTTCACCTTAAGAATCTCGGTTCCTTCAGGCCGGCTTTGAACCTCGTGTAATTTTCTGGCAACAAAGACTCTTGCTCTTTCTGACGAAAAACAATTGCTTAAATGAAATTCCTTGCCCAATTCTGACCACTCATCTGCGATCAAACCTGCCTCTTCTTCAAGCTCGCGTTTCGCCGTCTCCAACGCGCTCTCATCCCTCTCGGAACCACCTTCAATGATTTCCCATGAATATACTTCGGTAGGATAACGGTATTGACCAACTAGATAAACCTCATTGCTTTCCGTCATCGCAAGGACTCCAGTCGCAAGTCTGGCATTTACTATGCCATAAATTCCAGGTTTTCCGTCAGGCTGTATAACTTGATCCTCTTGGACCTGGATCCACGGATTTTCGTATACAATCTTACTAGATAATTTTTTCCAAGGGTTTTCTTCTGTCATTCAATCTTCTAATCCAACATTGTTTCATTAAGGCTATGCACATGGTTGTTTAATCTAACGATAAACGAATTCTCCATTCTTGGGTAGGAGTCCTGTTATCATTCATTAAGTGCGACTAATTCGGATTAGCTTCCGCGTATAGCTTCAAGGCTATCATCAATAAGTTAAATGGAGGCTACGGCAAGACCTCAGGATACTCACGTCATTGACATCATTTCATTTTCATCAATAAAACTGGATGGACTATGAAAAGCATATGGAAAAGGAATTTCAATATATTCATAAAAATTCTCCAAGATATTACTGATAGTACTCGAGATTCGAAGAAGATACCAATTCCGTTAAGTTAGTTTCGTGACTTTTTAGAGTAAATTAATATGATTCACCTCTCTATCTAAGTTAAGGATATTCGTTTAATACATTCAATACAGCCAAAACTAAAAAGGGATCTCATATAAATTAAATTGATATAATTCAAACTTCTAAAGTCCCAGATTTTTATATAGGATGGGAACAAAGAAAATCTTAAACATAAACAGCGAAGCTATCGCAGATGAAAATCTTGCCGAATTTGGGCTACCTGGAGAAGTGTTGGAAGGGCATAACATTTTGTTATACGAAGAAATTCGGCAATGCGATTGGCCCAATGAAGAAGATTTGGAAGGGCAGTTCCTTTCTTGAAAGCCTTACAGGCTGCTGGTTTAATCAAATTCTTGGAAAGAAAACTTTGAACAAGCAGTATGAGGACTTGAAAGAATCTGAGATGTGTGACTCTATCTTGTTATTCTTTGATACTTGTCTTTTTGATCAGCCGATGCTTTGCCATATTCTCACTTGTGCAAAGTCGTTTAAGCTCAAAAAAGTGAAACTACTATGCATTGATTCATTCCCCACAATTTCGCCCTATCATGGAATAGATCAGCTTTTTCCAGAACAGATTGTCTTCGTCTACAACCGAAGCAAGATTTTGACAAATATCCAATAAATTTTCGCTCAAAAAATTAATAAAGTCTTTGCGACTCAAGATCTAGCGGCGTTTAATGAATTGGATAACATGCTTGAAGCTCCCCCACTATAGCTTGGCGACCATTAGGCGTCGGACTGAAGAAATGTCCGACAAGCTTTCTAAACTGGGAAGACTTGAATGTCCCATCTTTGTTCTTGACGCCCTTCAGAATGGAAAATTATCGCTTTCTAAAATCTAATCTTATGTTTCTATACTAGAAACTTCTCCCCAGTATTGATGAAACATGACCCTTTGGCTTAAAATCAACGGTTTGGCTAAGCACAAAGCTCCACTGATAAAAAATGGAAGGCCCTTAGTCCAAACTTCCTCAATGGGAAGGTGGTGTTAACTTGAAATTGTTCAATATCGTTATTTTAGATCTTTGCATTCCAAGCATTTAAAGATAGAAGTTGGAAACATTGGTTGTCAGGGCTGCTGATAATCCAATTGAGTTTAAAGTGCTCGGCATTGCAACAAAATACTAGTTTCTTGAAATCCAATTAAACGCAAACGGATAACAATCCTAAATAGCGACAATACGCCAACATATCATCGCGACATCAGTGCAAAAACTCCCCAACCAAGGAATTCACGTGTATAAGTTGCATGGCGTTCAGGTTCTGAATTAAGTTGCACTCGAATATCTTTTGCGAGCTCATCATCAGGATTGGCTTCAAGCCATCGGCGCATGGTGAGCCATTTCGCTGCTTCGTATCTGTCCCAACTATCTTGGTCTGCCAAAACCATTTCAACGACGTCGTAGCTAATGTGGCCGAAGGATGCAAGAAGTTCTGGAAGTGTGACAAAGTCAGATACTGAGTTGGCAAGACACTTTTTGGCAATTTCTTCAGTCGGTGGTAACTGCCGCCAATAGGGCTCGCCGATGAGGATGATACCTCCTTTGCCAAGGCTCCGCGCAAGAAGCTCGATAGTACCGACAAGTCCCCCGCCAATCCAAGTAGCACCTAGACAAGCTGCTACATCGACCTTCTCGCTAGAGACATAGCCAGCAGCATCGTCATGGATAAACTTAACTCGATCAGCCACACCGAGTTCTTTCGCACGTGCTTTCGCTTGTTCCGTGAATAATTGGCTCATGTCTATACCGGTACCTGTAATTCCGTAATCGCGCGCCCAGGTACAGAGCATCTCCCCCGAACCACTTCCAAGGTCAAGTACTTGTGCTCCCGATTCCAACCGTAGTGCTGCTCCGAGAGTTGCAAGCTTTTCGGGTGTGAATGGGTTATGGATACGATGAGCACTTTCGGTAATGTTGAATATCCGTGGTATGTCCACTGTGAAAATCTCCTCATGGGTGTAAATACATTTTCTTGCAGCCTAACACCAAATGTGTATATTCACTAGGCACTCATTCAATTCTATCCAATCTTATGTAACAAAATGAGAGTGGCTTCCGTTCTTTTCTTTAAAGCTCAATAAACATCACATTTTACGATGCCTCCAGTCTGCCAACAACTATTGGCGATACTCCCAACTAATGCTCGAATTTTCGCGAAATTATTGAAGCGCGAAGAATGCGAAGGACCAGAATGGGGTGCAATTGTTAAGATGATAACACACTTTTGATACTTCGCACGTTTTGAGATTTTTGCATTAAATTTTCTTAATTATCCTTCCCAGATCACGTGTGTCAGTAAAGAATCTAGCTCTGACGCTTTCGTCAATCAAAATGTGTTGTGAAAGAGGGAACACCACTTTATCGATTGCTCCATCGCAAGATCAGATGCTGCTTTATGAGGCATCGTCAGCCGTAGTCGGAAATTCGTGTACCAACCGACCAGCAGCCGCTCCAGCAGAAGTGTGCAAAAATCAAATAATCGACGTGAAATGCGAGAATGTCGAAGTAGGTCGGACGGCCTGCACCCGGACAAATAAGACAGGCCGACCCTACACCATTGAAATGACTCTAGCCTGATGCCATAAGCTTGGCCTCACAACCCAACTTCTTAACACGACGAAGTAAGGCATCTGTGAATGGAAAAGAAAGCAGTCGATTGGGCATACGTTGCAGATAAAGAGCATGTGTTCGCTTCTTCAAGAAACGACGCACTGCCATGATTTCCGCAAAAACCCAAAAATACTTCCATGTTTTACTGAACAAAAATTGCAGCAAACGTCACAGCAGATTGCCTTCAAGAATATTACAACATGAAATGCCGAATGATGGGCGGCGACATGACCCGAATGCATGTAGATACAGAAGTGGATTCACTAGACAGAACTGCATAAGAATTATCACAAATCCGTCTGCGGTATTCACAGCCGCTACAATACGAAAGCAAAATGTTTCAAAACATACGGGGAGTGGTGTCTCTCAAGTATCTCGCCTTGAGAGGATTACAAGCATTTTGAGAGATATTGCTGCCGGACTATTAATTAGATACCCGCCTTAGTGTCCCAACAAAGAAAACACAATTTAGAAAATTGAATATGTTTTTATTCGAGCATTTTTTTGAGGCCAGAGGCAATTTCATTGGTAGTAAAGTGGAACAGTCTAAATAAATTTTCTCAAGGCCTCTTAGAACTCTTCTTTAAGTCTTAAGTTCTCTTCCTTTCCTTCACCTTGTGTCTGCAACTTTGATACCTGTCCTGCCTTTTTCTCATCAAACAGGCCCTCTTCGGTCAACTTGACCTGTAGACGTAAATTATTCTGACTGTCTGCATTTTTAAGCGCCTCATCTAAAGTAATCTTCTTGGCTTTATACATTTCATAAAGATGTTGATCAAAAGTCTGCATTCCAACATTAGTGCTCTTTTCCATAGCCTCTCGTATTTCAGCGATTTGACCCTTATGAATCAAATCCTTGATGCGAGGACTGTCAAGAAGTATTTCAACTGCTGCAATACGTCCACCATCTATAGTTTGAACAAGACGCTGACTTATTATTGAACGCAAATTCAAACTAAGCTGCATATAAATTTGATTGTGCCTCTCAGGCGGGAAAAAGTTCATGATGCGTTCCATTGCCTGGTTTGCATTATTGCTGTGCAAGGTTGAAAGGCATAAATGTCCAGTTTCAGCAAATGTAATTGCTGCTTCCATGGTCTCAGTATCCCGAATTTCACCGATTAAAATCACGTCCGGCGCCTGACGTAAAGTGTTTTTCAATGCTACTTTGTAGTCTTCCGTATCCATACCTATTTCACGTTGAGAAATTATGCACTTCTTATGCTCATGCACAAACTCGATTGGATCTTCAACACTAACAATATGACCAGCAGCATTTTCACTTCTATAGTCAATCATCGCTGCCAACGTGGTTGATTTACCGCAGCCTGTAGCACCCACAACGAGAACTAGACCTCTTTTTGTCATAGAGATGTCTTTCAGTATCGATGGGAGACCAAGTTCGTCAACTGTGGGAATAACTGATTTAATGCGACGAGACACTATCCCCACACATCCTCGTTGTCTGAAAATATTAACCCTGAAACGCCCCAATGCTTTGTAATATAGAGCCAGATTCATTTCATTTGTTTCTTGAAATTCACGCTGCTGGCGATCGCTCATTATACTATTTGCAAGCATTTCAGTATCGGCTTGTGAAAGCATGCGATTTCCTGCTGGACGCACGATGCCATTTATGCGATACATCGGCGGACTATCCACAGTAAGATACAAGTCAGATGCATCATGTTCAGCCATTACTGCTAAAAGTTTCGCAATATCCAACATGGAGTATTCCCCTTTTTACAAATTAGTACTTTCCTTTACCTTTTCCTTCATCCAACTCTTTGAACATATCTGGATTACCAGTTTTTTCTATCGCGGTTTCTCTGGTGATCAATCCCCTGTCGACAAGCTCTATCAAGTGCATTTCTAACGTGTGCATGCCCTTTCCCTGAGAAGTCTGCATTGTACTTGGTAATTGATGAATTTTTCCTTCTCGAATCAGGTTACGAACAGCTGTCGTTCCAAGCAGAATTTCCAAGGCAGCAACTCTGCCTCCTCCTATTTTCTTGCATAGGGTTTGAGTGATAATTGCTTGTATTGACTCCGAGAACATTGCGCGTATTTGAGCCTGTTGATTTGCCGGGAATACGTCAATTACACGATCCACTGTTTTAGGCGCACTTGAAGTATGCAAGGTCCCAAAAACCAAATGCCCTGTTTCTGCTGCGGTTAGGGCAAGTTGAATGGTCTCAAGATCTCGCATTTCACCCACCAGAATGTAATCGGGATCTTCACGCAGAGCGGCTCGAAGAGCATTAGCAAATGACTGAGTGTGAGGACCTACTTCTCTTTGATTAACCAGGCACTTTTTAGATTTATGTATAAACTCGATTGGATCTTCAATCGTTAGAATATGCCCTTCCTTGTTTACATTCACAACATCGAGCATAGCTGCCAACGTTGTAGACTTGCCAGAACCAGTTGGCCCCGTGACAAGTATTAGCCCCTTCTCGCGGTTTGTGAGGTCGCCTAATATTGGCGGCATTCCGAGTTGTTCGAGGGTCAAAATATCAAAAGGAATCTTTCGAAATACCGCTCCAAGGCCTCGATTTTGTCTAAACACATTAACACGGAAACGTGCAATTTCTCCCACTTGCATCGAAAAATCGAGATCACTGAATTCTTCAAATTGCTTTCGCTGGGCATCTCCCATTATGTCGTAGATCATCGCGTGAGTTTGCTCTGAAGTCAGTGCTGGCATCTTGACTTTCTTCATGCTTCCATGAATACGCATCATCGGTGGTTCGCCTGCGCTAATGTGCAAGTCAGATGCATCTTGTTGATGTGCGAATTCGAGTAGTTTAGTAATATCCATAAAATCGTACCGTATCGATAAAACTATGAACTTTCCAATGTTTAACTTTATACGTATTATTTATCGTCTTATTAGCATCAAAAACTGAACAAGAAATATTTTTGTGCAATTCAGAACTTTCAGTTTTTTGAAAATGTTGAGACAATGTCTTTAAAATTGGGTGATTGAGACCCATATTGTTCTGAAGAATCAACTGACAGGCTTAAGTGGGCAAACGGTATTTTGGATTATGCGGCTCCTCACCGGCTTGGCTAATAGCCGAGATTGCTTCATCTGCAAAACAAGTCCTTCTAATATGCAAGGACAAGCGAAGCGTTGAGAGTATTGAAGCTGATCTTCGCTTCTTCCTCGGCAGCGAGCAAGTTCTAGTATTTTCAGATTGGGATATTTTACCCTTCGAGCCTCTGTCACCTCAAGCTTTCATTTCTGCTGATCGCATCGCAACTCTTAATGGCTTATTGACAAGGAAGAACTATGTTTGCGTCACGTCAATAGACACATTAGCGCAAAAAATATTAGAGCCATCATTCATTGAAAGTACAAAGTTTGAAATTTATAAGAATTCTCCCTTGGAACGTGATGCACTTCGCGCAAAGCTATCCGCTCTGGGCTACTCTGAAGTGTCTTTAGTTGAAGAGACTGGAGAATGCGCAATAAGGGGTAGTGTTGTTGATATATTCGCCTCAGGTCTGTCGAAGCCGGTTAGAGTGCATTTTGATGCTGGAAGTATCGCAGCCATAAAGACCTTTGATCCTGACAGCCAAAGAACCCTAGATGAAATCCATTCTTTCCTCCTTTTGCCAGTCAAAGAATATTCATTTGACTTTTGCCCCTTCCAGGAAATAGTTTTTGCAATTAAGTTACGAGCGAAAGAACTCGAGGTTCCACCAAGAGAGGTTGCTCGCATTACAAGAGCGCTGCGTATTGGCACCCATTTCCCAGGTGTGGAACTATTTCAATC
>JAAZON010000374.1 GCA_012797725.1 SAR324 cluster bacterium
ACTACTCCTCGATCTAGCCTCTTCCCATAGCTGCTCAGAAGCTTGTTGAATTTCAGGAGGATGCTCTGTACTAACATATTCACCCGGCCGATCGGTATTTGCCCTACGCGATTGGGAGAGTCGTCTGAATGTTACTTCATACAGAAGGTCATAGGATCTCTTTGCGTGTTTTCTTGACCATTGCACTATGCGACTTTCATCTCTTATTCGGGAAGCAATTGAGAATCCTTCTGATACAAAATTCTCATTTGTAATCTGAAAACCCGGGTGGTATTTGGGGATCTGAAGAGAAATAACCGCGTTGGAATCCTGCCCTCTAAATGAGACTCTTGCTTCTACTCTATAAGAAGGATCGTGGCTTTCTGGAAGAAGAGGCAAATCAAGTATCAGGATCTTATAGACAATCGATAAGCCTGCAATAATGAACAATAAAGAAACGAGCGGTTTAATGCTTCGCTTCATAAGGATACTTCATCTTCTTCTTATTTTTCTCTAAAATCTTGCACACTGGATCAACCGTGTAAGAACGTGAACTATCGATTACGAGATTGCCTGTTATAAAATCGCGTCCTATCAGCATCGGATATGCCAGATCAGAGCGGTCTGCTAAATTTGCATCTACCATCATGTAGAAATTCCCCATGCATACCCCAAGTCTAACAACTGGGCGTTTATCTATCTTTCCATTGTCTCGTTTAATACTAACAGTTTTCAACACTTTTAACTCCATTTGTCGCTGCTCACCTTCTCGATTTCTTATGGAGAAGCGAACCCACAGCTCGGGGCCTTTTTGAAAGAACTGGGCATTTTCTGAACTCAATGACGAGCTGTCGGCTCCCGTGTCAAGTTTTGCCCGCAATACTATATCTCCTGGATCTATTTTTACGGTCTCTATTCTTCCCACGATTGGCCGTTCCAGACTTTTTGCCTCATCAATCTCTAGAACACACAGACTACAAATAAGCAAAGATATGATAAGCTTGCCGCTCTTAATCACTTCTTGTCCTCACCTTCACTAATAAATTGAGATTGGCTGCCCTCTTCTGCGGTAATTGTTTCTACAGAGCCAAGATCTTTTCCTTTCTCTCCACATTCAGGTGAACTTGAAAGCTTAGCAGACGGATCAATTAACACATTCCCTTCCAAAGCTTGACGGCCTATCTTGATATCATAATCATCATGCTTTTTATCGATTAATCTGACCTCGTCTTCAAAATACGATTTTCCTAGACACATTCCAAGGCTAATAACATGGTACTCTTTTTGTTTGCCATCAGGCTCTTTTATCTTCTCCGACCTCAAAATATCACGGCTAATTTTCGCGCTCGTACCATACCGATCACTTAACTCAAAGCTGACCATTAATTTTTTAGATTTTCGTAATTTTTTTATGTTCTCACCATAAATCGAAGAATAGCTCGAGCCTGGATCTAATTTGGCCTGAAGAATTAAATCACCGGGGGATATCTTCACCTTCTCAATCCATCCAACAGTTTGTCTTTTTTTTCTAGGCTCGAACTCATCCTGAGCCGAACAGAAAATTGGAAATATGCTCAAAAATAACAGTAGGCTATAAAAATATCTTTTCATAGGATTAGGCCACCAACTTGCTAAGTAAATTTACACTATCAAATCTGCCTCAAGTTATTATTTGGCACAAGCTAGACTAAGTACCAAAGTTATTGTTGTTTTGGCACTTAGTCCCGCTTGCCCTCTGAGCTCTTACCTAAGAGCTTGCCCTAATTTTACCGAAAGAAGCGAATATGAAGGGAAATTGCCCATAACAGAGAAAGGGGCTTTAATCTTAAGGGCTCTTTGGCGCCGATCTCTAATGAGGCACAACCTGTGTTACGGCCCACAAATATGTTATATTTCCACAATGACTGAGTTGAATCATGAAGCAAGGCGAGGGCCAGAAAACATAGTTGAGACCCCTAGGAAAACCAAATACACTCATGGTCTCTCAAAAGTGCTCCCTTCAATTGATGAGACTCAAAATTCATTAGATTTACTATA
Source organism: SAR324 cluster bacterium (assembly GCA_012797725.1). Next base: position 2,017 of record JAAZON010000374.1, read on the forward strand.
CTCTGCTATGGTGGCTTTTAAAGCAGTGGTACCACCACTGACTGAGAGGGAACGCTTTGTTCCAAGCTTGATCCCAGAAGAAGTGATTTCCACCTTAATGAAAATAGATTTGTATAGGCGATATCAAAGTCTGCAAAACAAGACCCCGATTGAGATTTTGTTTGCCGCAAATTGGAACGAACTTAATAGATACCGGCAATACAAAAAGCAGCGCTACGTTTCCCTCTCCTTTTTGAAACGTTGGTCTGATTTGTCTCCCTCAAATGAAGTGGCCCAGCCTATAATGAGATATTTAAGAGGCGAAAACCAAAGTTCCTTCGACTTCCTGATGCCCTGGGGACAATGGCTGACTACTATTTCAAGAAATGCGCTTGACGGATCTTTTGCCCTTCTTGAAGCACAGAGAGATGGTACCTTAAACATCTCAGATCAAAAGGAACGCATTAAGGTATTGGAAACTGCACATCGATATTTTGCAGTCCTTTTCACAGCAGGGATGGCTCTTCATTCGGCTATTGATCTTTTTGAAAAGACTCAAAAAGGGAAAGAACTTAAAGCTAAAGCATTTGAGGATCCTCTATCTCCAGAGGCAAAAAGCTGGGAAAGTCTCATGAATGCTAAAGATCGGGCAGTCTTTGCGTTTAGATCATACGAATATCAAGATGGGCTTTTAACTTTAGGAATGGTGCCAATTTTACAAGATTTTGTCATTAAGCGTTTTGAGCTTCTTAGCACCCCCGAAGATGAAAGGCGTCCTTTTAAACGTGCTCTTTATATGAGCAGAAATTCAAAACTCCTTCAGTTGGCAAAGAGAGCATTGGGAGAAAATACATTAAATGAGCTTTCCAACCCTGTTGATTGTGAAACTCCAGAACTAAAAAAGAAACTTTTAAGAAGCAGAAAACAGGAAATCAGCAAGTTCTTTTCTGAAATGAGCGAATCAAGTCAATTCATGACTGAAAAGGAAAAGAAATTAATTGAGGTACTAGTCTCCGAACTTGCTTCCGAGAATCCTAGATTTATTATAATCTACACTGAATCTGCACAATGTGCGCGGCACTTAAGCCATCGCTTGGCAAACAATGAGCAACTGCGAAGGGCAGGAGTTGCCAAAGCACAGCTAATCGGAAGAAACATCGCAAAAGACAAACGAAAGGATTTAATTATAGAATTGAAAAGCGGCGATGTGACATATATTATTGCTACGGCCATTTCGAACATTCCCGCAGAGGAACTAAATGGCAATGTGTTTCTCATTACCTATTCTCAGCATCCAGAGCCTTTGAAAAAGTATCCCTGGACAGCAGCTTTGATTAAAAACAGCGCCATTCATTCCCGCCAAATTGAGTCTATTGGCTCATCAGACTTGCACAGACGGCGCCGTGCAGCAAAAAGAGCGGGCAGAAAGCCAAGGAACCCCTCGACAAATACTGAAGCCTCCTAAGCATATTTTATGCTAAGGTTTCAATATGAAGCAGACAGATGCATTGAATCTTGCACTTAACTCACCCGAAGCATGGATCTACATAGGCCTTGCCGTCCTCCTCCTTTTCCTTTTTGTTTTCCGAAAGCAAATAATTCGGAAAATCTTTGCCTTGGATGACATAGGGCAGCAGATTCTTGAACAAAAAAAGAGTTCGGAAGTTAGAATCGGGCGTATTGTTGAAGCAATTAGTCCCGTACTTAAAGACTTCCCAGTTGATGTAAAAAAAGAAGGGACCAGTTTGGCGTATGTGGGAAAGCCCATTGACTACATACATTTCGACCCAAATGTTGGCATTACTTTCATTGAGATCAAAAGCGGTAATGCCAAACTAAGCTCCGACCAGAAGAAACTTAAAGCTCTGGTGAATCAGGGAAAGATTTCTTGGGTAGAATACAGGGTGAAATAAATTAACCCTTGGAATCAAAATAGGAAGTCTTCTTTGTTAACTCTATCCCCCCCGTATTCGAGCATGCATTTCAAATGCCGGTATAACATCAGATTTGGAGCAATGCCCCCAGAGAAATGTCCGCAAAACATTTGTTTTTTTGGGGGCTTCGGCTTCGAGCTCAGGCCGAGGGCTCGAGTCGCTCAGAAGAACGACCAGACAATAAGGCTAGATAAGCCCATAGAACAATGAAAACAATGATTGTCAATGCTTTTCCTAGTCCGGCAAAGGCCCTGTTGCAACATGAAGAACAGCAGCGTTAGAGCCATCAACACCAACCACCATAACATAGCCAGCACGCTCTATCGTGGTTGCTGTTGTTGCCGTGTTTGCCATAAAACCAGAACTCGGTGCAAACAATTCAGAGTCTGGTTTCCAATATGGTTGTTTATTAGGTCGGTTGATTCTTAATTTGCCATTTTCAATTTGGCCACAAAATATTGAACACGGCCCACCCCTTCTTAGAGCATCATTTAAGAATTTGCGGTCATATTGGGAGATCTCAACAGCCTTTGCTATTCCTTCAGTGGTGGAAATAATTTTCGCTTTGTTGGTATAACGGCTCTCAGCATCATAGAGAAATACTGCTGGCGTCGCTCCAGTTTTAGGCACAGCAATGAAAACTGCATTGTAATTAATTGCTGTTGTAAGAGCAGTCGGCGTTGCTTCATTCCCTTGAAATGTAGACACATAAGCACGGTAACCATTAGTCATACCACCATTTGACCAAGCAGCTTTTGACAAGAAAACTACATGCTCTTTATCAAGCCTTTGAACTTTTCTTTGCATGAAGAGAGCATGCGTCCCTTTTGTTTTCCTGCTTGTTAACCTCCCAACAACAACCAGACTATTTCCATGACGCTCGAGAATCGAGAAGTTCTCAGTGTAGAGATTGCTTCCTTTTTCTTCCACGTAACCACCTGCATAGAGTAGTTTGTCATCAAGGAACGAAACCGTTTTCACTGGATGCCCTAAGGTTATTTGCTCACCGGTTCTATCACGGGCCGTCCTTATATGTGAGGAACATCCCCCAAATACCAAGCTTAACGAGGCAAGAGCGATACTTGTTGTTTGCCTTACATTCATAATTACCTTTTATAAGTTGCAGGATAATAACAATGGCAGCAATCTGCAGAGGCTAGAAATTCGGTGGAACCCGAGGCTGAGAACATAGCGGTAGTCTCTGGTGGTATTCCATTCATTCCAACTCCTCCTGCGAACAGTTCTCCCTTAATCCCGGACCTAATAGCCACCGAGAAATGTCTGGAATATCTTGGTGAATGACTAATTTCACCACCACCATTGTATCGTTCTTTATGTGGTTGATCATTATTCTCACTACAAGTAACACCAATTCCAATGTTTGCCCCCAGTGATGCCGTATCATCAGAATCAGCAGACGCAGAAACGCCCACCTGAATACTTCGAGTGCAGCTCACAAGCCTATCTGCTGTAATTGCAGCTGAAATTGGAGTACTATCACTACCTTCCTCGCTATCTGTTGTGCGTGAAGCAAATGCAATGGTACTTTTCGCATTGAAACCTGCTTGGACAAAAAGCTCCCCTTTTGATTCCCTGGTCCAGTCATATAATTCGCTTCCACAATTACTACCATTAAGATCAAATTGTATTTTCCAAAATCCTGTGGCAGCATTCGAACTAGACGCCGATGCGAATGGGCACATACTAAATGCAAATCCATCCCCATTTGCTTTATCGTCACCTACCACCAGGCTCTCCACTCCACGAGTTCTAACAGCATATAAAAAACCGCATCTCTCACTTAAAGACGTTCCATCTCCTTGTTCAGGATCCCATTCTTGTCTAGTGCTTATTGAATAATAACACCATACATTTGATTGCCCTGCATTTGCTGCGCTCGAGTAGACGGGAAGTGAACCTTCATCAGAAGATTCTTGATTCCTGGGCTTTGAAGGCAACAAATAGCCCTGACCTGTCACTCTAAAATCAATTCCCGGGCTCCCATCTTTAAAGGACACACCACCTATCGATAAACTATCAGGTCTTCGCGTCTTCTTTCGCTTGATGTACGAACCGCGGAAAGAAAGGACAAGACCTCCGTCTCTTAGCTTAATCTTTCCGATTGTTTTTCTTGGTAGATCCATCTTGTAATTGGTCGCCACAGACATTTTAGACTCTAATAACTCAAATGGAAGTGGTGTCGGTGTCGCCGACTTTTTTAATTGATTTGGGAAAGCTGTCCTACAAGGTATGGGAGTGGCTGCCATTGCAGGAAGTATTGCGTTTGCTTCAAAGAGCCTCCTTCTCTCGCGCCAAACGCTTTCAAGGAATAATCCTTTCCTTGTCAGTGTTTCTCCATTCTTGTCATATAAGTGCAATCTTAAGGAGCTTGGTTCGATTCTTCTTACATCCACATGTCCAGGCCCGAATAAAATAGTAGTACGTACCTGAATAATTGCCCCTTTTCTCTTTTGTGAGAATTTTTCAACCTTAACTGGTATTGAGTGTAGACCAATAGAATCCTGAGCGGCCTGACTAACTGCACAGTGAAAAAACACCAGACAATAACTGAACAAAATCACACGATAGCTCATTTTCGAAAGTTCCTCGAAAGACTCAAATATTTGTCAATGCTGACCGCTATCATTTGGAAACGGGAAACAGAAGAAGAAAAACCAGGGAAAAATCAGCGGTTCTAACAGTATTGAGTGTAGCATTAGAAAAGTACTAAGCAAATTTTTCTGAAAGAATCACCCTGCTGGAATAATCATTCTAAGGGACTTCCAGCTCACAACAAAATTCTGCGGATATTTAAAGCACTGGCTCAAGGCGTTTCTTGGTGAGCTTCTAAGTGCCCGGATCGCCAAGAGGAGAAGAGTTACGTTAAAAGCGCACCAGTGCTACTTTCAGGTAGTTTTTTTACTCTCGACTATCATTGTTAAGCGGCACCAGTGACACGACTTCGCCGAGGCTTCGTCGCACAAGCCTAAAGGAAGCCAAATAACAAGGCCTGTCTGTGTCTGCGCAGGAACGCCAGACTCAAGCTGTCGACCAATCGATAGTAAAAGTGTTTTCTAGAACTAATAATCAAAAATCCCAAATTCACTTTTTATTGTAAGCCTCTTTTCCTCACTTGCTTCAACACGGCCAATTATCTGGGCTTCAACGCCTAGGGTTTTTGCAATGCTGATAATTTGATTTGCATCCTCTGGATCAACATACAATTCAAATCGGTGCCCCATGTTGAAGACTTCATACATCTCTCTCCAACTCATTAAGCTTCCTTCCTGAATAATCTTAAAAAGAGGAGGACA
>JAAZON010000375.1 GCA_012797725.1 SAR324 cluster bacterium
CTAATAATCCTGAAGCTCTTAAACAATTCTCAGAAGCTCAGGACGCTATGAAAAGTGCACTTTCACGATTGCTTGTGGTTGCAGAAAATTACCCACAACTAAAAGCCGACACATCCTTTAGGGATCTTCAAGCTCAACTCGAAGGCACTGAGAATAGAATTACTGTGGCAAGAAATCGCTATATCCAGACAATCCAAAATTACAATACACTAATCCGAAAGTTTCCTTACAATTTGACCGCTATGCTCTTTGGTTATCAGGTGAAACCCAATTTCACCGTTGCTAACGAACAAGAGATTGCAAAACCTCCAGTGGTTAACTTCTAAATTGAGATAGTATTGAGATAGTTATGAAAACCTGGACCTTGTATTACAGAAAAGTCCGGGAAACAGACAAGGGAGGCTTCACTACCTCCCTTGTCTGTCTCAACATATACAAATGGCCAAATAGGCATTTATTCATATTATTTTGGGCTTTTCTTAACCTTCTTTTGGCCTTCCCTTTGCTTTCCAACGCACAAATTGAGGTTCCAAAACTCGAAGCGAGAGTCAACGATCTCACTGGAACTCTGACAAGCCAACAAAAGGCCCAACTCGAAAACCAACTTGCCGAATTTGAACAAAAGAAGGGTTCCCAAATTGGAGTCTTAATTATTCCAAGCACTGAAGGAGAGGCCATTGAAGCATTTGGCATTCGAGTTGCAGAAGCTTGGAAACTTGGCCGCAAGAGAATTGATGACGGAGCAATACTAATAATTGCAAAAAACGATCGCCGTCTTCGTATCGAAGTCGGCTATGGCCTTGAGGGTGTACTGAACGACGCTACATGTAAAAGAATCATAAGTGAAATAATTACACCACATTTTAAGTCTGGTGATTATTTCCAGGGCATACTGAGTGGAATTTCGACAATGATAAGGCTAATTGATGGAGAAGCCCTGCCGGAAGTACAGGCTACTACTCATAGAAGCTCTGGCATTGAAGCCCTAATCGTACCAAGTATTTTCATTGTTCTCATCTTAAGCACGGTTTTGAAATCTGCTCTTGGCGACATTCAAGCAGCAGGAATAATGAGTGGCCTCAGCTTCTTTGTCCTAATTTTTGCTGCAGTTGGTTTTTTTGTGGCTTTATTTGTGGCACTGATAGTTTTTATTCTTGTGTTCTTCAGTGATATTAACGGACGTGGCATATCGAATAGCAGCCACTTTGGAGGAGGTTTCTTTGGTAGTGGTGGAAGTTTCGGGGGAGGAGGATTTAGCGGTGGCGGCGGAAGCTTTGGTGGAGGCGGCGCATCAGGAAGTTGGTGAACCATGAATAAAATTAAAAGAATTTTGAATCATTTTCTTACGACACATTTCGCTGTTAAGCGTTATTTTCCCCTTGACGTTAGAAATAGAATTGCGGCTAAAATTGCCGAAGTTGAAAAACTTCATGGTGGAGAAATTGTCTTTCTCGTTGAGGCTAACTTACCCCCGTGGCAGCTTCTTCATAACATCTCGCCCAGGGCACGCGCCCTTGAATTATTCTCACGCTTCCGAGTCTGGGATACAGAGGAAAATTGCGGTGTTCTTTTATATATTCTATTAGCCGATCGGCAAGTTGAAATTATTGCGGACAGGGGCATTGACAACAAAGTGGGTCAAGAGGGATGGCAAAAAATCTGTGATGAAATGAAAGAGGCTTTCAGGCAGGGAGAGTTCGAAAAAGCAACATTCAGGGCGATTGAACAAATTTCTGAACACCTAATTTCTTATTTTCCAAGACATCGTGGCGATATCAATGAGCTCCCAGACCAACCCGTAATTTTATAGCTAAGTTATGTGCTCCCAATACACAATCAGAACTCCCTTGCAGAAAATTGCAAAGCATTTTTCTGCCGTGATATCAGAGGATGCTCAAAGTTTCAAAATACCAGGCCGGATAGTCCCTAAGCGCGAAGGGCCCTTATTGTTAAACGAAGAAACAGGGCTGAGTGTGAGTCTAGGCCGTTTTTCATTACTACCCTCATGGTCTAAGGAAAAGAATTTAAAATATTCCACTCACAATGCCAGGCTTGATACTGTCCACGAGAAAGCAACCTGGAGAGATCCTTTCATAAATCAACATTGCGTGGTTCCCCTTGATGCATTCATCGAGGCCGTTTATTCTGGCCCATATGCTGGAAATATGCTTGCATTTGAAAGCCTAGACAATGAGCCATTATACGCGGCAGCCATATTTGATAAATGGTCAGTCCTAGGTGAGGCACCCATTCTTTCATTTGCAATCATTACAGATGAAGCTGATTCATTCGTCAGTAATCTAGGGCATGATCGAGAGCCTATATTTCTATCCAAACGGGCCTCGCTTGAATGGCTTTTTAAGAAGGAAAAGAATGCGCTCACTGTTCAGAGCTTTCTCAGAGAAAACAGAGCGGAGCCTAGGCTGAAAGTTGAAATCGAAAGGCCGCTTAAAGCGGGTTGGGAGAAAAGACGCCAATAAACCATCAAGCAAGTTTTCTCTCAAGTTGGATCAACCGTCAAACTTATTGCCATTTCAGCAATCAGTCTGCTCTTAACTGTCTTGTCCTGATTATTGTCTACATATTTTGTGGAAGAAGATATGGAGACAAATAACAAAGAAAGACATAGGTA
>JAAZON010000376.1 GCA_012797725.1 SAR324 cluster bacterium
ATTCTGTGCTCCAATTAAAAGCTTTCCAGTAATTTCGTTTGCTAATCGCTCTTGCCTTCGGTCTATGTTATAAGAATACCTCAACTTTATCAGCCGAAGTAGAAAGGCTAGGGATGAAGTGGCTGTTAAGAGAAGAGGATTATAATAACGATGGCAACCGAGAATTCAGTCAAGAAATCAGATTTCAGGCTAAAAGATTTTTTGAAATCGACATTATTCCTTGTCATCCTCCTAATTGGAGGTCTTGCGGGTCTGTATTATACTTTTGGTGCTGTGATACCACCTGGTTATATGGCGGTTCGTCAAATAACTTTTGGACCGGGGCAAGGATTTTCTAGGAAAGGTTTAGGGCCTGGTTATCACTGGACCATTCCCTTTTATTCTAAAATCCACTTAATTCCATCAACTATACAGGTTTTGAATTTTCATTATGGACAGGCTGGTTATGGAGAACCGGGACCTCTTGAGATTAAGACGTCGGACGGAGCTGATGTCTCTGTTGATATAACAGTGCTTAGTCGCTTCTATCAAAAACCTTCTGAGGAAAAAGGGAAAGAACATGGAGGCCCAGCAGACTTAATTACCAATGTTGGAGCATCTGAGGAACGTTGGAAGAATCAGATTGTCGGAGTTGCAAGCGACGAATTAAAGCAGGGATTAAGCAGTCTCTTAACGGGGGAATTTTATAACCCTCACAAACGGGAAGAAGCTCTAAGGTTAGCATATTCACGCATGAATGAGCGCCTTAAGGCGTTTGGTATAAGCATAGAGGCAGTGTTGTTAAGGCGATATATATATAGAGATCCTCGAATCGATGACGCAATCTTTAACAAAAATTTGCAGGATCAAGAAAAGAACTTAAAAGAAGTATCGGGTCAGCTGGCTGAAGCACAAGCCAAGCTGGAACGCGAAGCTGCAGAGTGGGATGCGAAGAATGCAACCTTGAAAGTGGAAGGTGAGAATCAATCTAGAATTTTGCGTTCTGAAGGAGCCCTTCTTCAGGCTCAAGCTGAGGCAGAGGCTGATTTGCGAGTGGCAAAAGCACAAGCTGAGGTGGATCGATTGAAAGCTCATGCTCTTTCTCAGAGTGTAGGGGCGGGAGTCTATGTTGCTAGAGAAACCGCGCCAATTATCGAATCGCTAAAGGGAGGAATTGTTAGTGGAGTGGATCCTTACGATCTTAAAATTTGGGCAGAAAAACTGGGGGTGGATAGGAAATGAAAAAATTATGGATACTACCGTTGCTCTGTATCGCCTTGTCAGGTTGCGACTCATGGTTTCAGAAAATGGAGGCAACGGAGCATGGTGTAATGTTCAGAAATCTTCCTCCTTTTCTTGGAGGTGGAATTTCAAGCAAAGTGCTCTCACCAGGTGAACTAGTTTTCCTTTTTCCTTGGGATACCGTAATCAGAATTAATACTGCTTCTCAGGACGTAACACTTGGAGAAGGTGGGCAAGATCAAAAAGAGCTTGGGGATTTTATGTTCACGCGTGCGCTTGATGGTAATGAGGTAGCGCTTAGAGTCACCGTTCGCTACCAAATTATGTCAGATTCAGAGAGTCTGCATAAAGTGGTTCAGCAAGTAGGAATAACTAATGATGATATAAGGAATTTGGTTGTTGCTACAGTGCGAGCACGTATTCGCTCGGACATGAATGCATTAACCACGGCCAATTTTATCGATGAAAATAGGCGTTATCAATCGGTTCGTGAAGCGGAGAAAGCGGTTCGTGAGAGCTTGAAATCCTATGGAATAAACGTGCTTGCAATCATTCTTGACAGGTTTGAGTTTGCTAGGCTACTTGCGGATGGCACGGTTGACAAGGAATATCAGGAGAAGTTGAATGAAACTCAGAGAAAGCGAGAAGAGACAGAGAGGGAGAGACTGAGAATCGATACAATCAAAGCCGAAGGACAGCAGCGCTTTAATCAGATGCAGGCTACTGTAAACAGACAGATTGAAGAGGCAAAAGGATTCAAGAAACAAGCAGAAACCAAGGGTGCGGCTTATTTGCAGTCTCGAACAAATGAAGCGGAAGCCATTTTGACAAGAGGAAAAGCCGAAGTTCAGGGTATGATTGAAAAGATAAATGCGCTGTCTGGACCGGGAGGTGAAGCTATATTGAGATTGGAAATTGCAAAACATTTAGCGGCAGCTGGTTCGAAATTCCTGGTATTGAATGAAGGAAAGGGAGACTCTTCAACTTCTCTAGGTGTGAATAAGGTAGATGTAAATGAATTGCTTCAGCAGGTGGGAGTTATTGAGGGCCTCGCTGAGAAAAAGGCTGAAGCTCCAAGAGAGAAAAAGAGTGAATAGCTTTTAGTGCATGGGAAAGAGGCAAATTCTTGTTCCTTCGGAGGCAGAGATCTAGAAGAAAAGATTTCGAAATCGGACTAGTCACTCGAAAATGTCTTGAGCTAGAGAAAATTAAAAATGAATTTGCATGAGTTTCAATCTAAAGCTTTGATGAGGGGCCTTGGCATTCGGGTTTTGCCGGGTGTCGTTTGTCATAATCCAAATGAAGTAGAGGCTGCGGCAAAACAACTGGGAGGCGCTCCTTGTGTTATCAAGGCCCAAGTACTTGCTGGTGGTAGAGGAAAAGCTGGTGGCATCAAGTTCGCAAAAACCCCACAGGAAGCAAGAATTATTGGTGAAAAGATTATAGGAATGACTCTGACCACAAAGCAAACTGGAGCTAAGGGAAAGGTTGTCCATAGAGTCTATGTTGAAGAAGCCTGCTCAATTGGTAGAGAACTTTATTTAAGTTTACTTATTGACCGTTCAAAGCAG
>JAAZON010000377.1 GCA_012797725.1 SAR324 cluster bacterium
GGTGCAAGCAACGCTTTGAGCAGATTCGATAGTCTTGCAACAGAGGAACTCGAGAAATTAGGTTCACACGTAGTTATAGCAGCAGGTGGAACTGGCTTGCTTATATGCAGTACAGAGGATAGCAAAATCATCACCGATTGGCTGAACGAGAACTTCTCAAAGAATGTCCCCGGCGCTAAGTTGATTGTGTCGCGAGTTAATCTTGAGCCTTACGAGTTAATATACGGTCTTAAGAAACGCGGGAACGGAACTACAATAGAAGACCTTAAGGATTTGACCGGCACAGGTTCATTTTCGGATCTTTTCGAGTGGCTATCTACAAAACTTAGAGAAAGAAGAAACGAAGAGATATTCAACAGCTTTCTTCTGACAGAAGAGGTTCAAAGATGCGAATTCTGCTCGAGCGAAGCTGCACAGATAAAATTGATTGAAGCTTACGATGAAGTCCATTACATTTGCCCGGTATGTAAAGAAAAGAGAGCCCTTGCTAATGAACTGATCAAAAATAGGAAGATGGCAGTTTCTATAAACGATATCGATGTGGCTGAGGATCCTGAACTGCAAAACAACCTGTTCGGCGTCATTTATATCGATGGCAATAACCTTGGAAATCTGTACTCGAAGATCCGTGACGAAAAAGATTATAGAGAAAAAAGTTGGGCGATTGAGGAATGCGTCAAAAGATCGCTTGAGAGTGCAATAAGCGAGAATCATCTCGAAGACGCTTATTCGACTCCAATAATGGGGGGAGACGATTTGCTTCTCTTCGTACCCGCAGCGAAGTTATTTGCAGTGTATGAGAGACTCACCGGGAATCTCGACAGAGGTTTCAAAGCACTTGGAATAGGTTTCTGTTGTGGAATGGCACTAGTTCCAAAAAAGCTTCCGGTGAGATTCATTTTTGAAGTAGTTGAGCAATTGTTGAAATCAGCCAAAAAAGCCGCATACAAGGCTAACTACACTAATCCCGGTAATTACATTGCATTCAGAATGTTGCTTCAAAACTCTCTCAACCCTGTTCAGGAGCATTCTTTCACACCTCCGGATGTTAGCCACCGGGTAAAGGAAATTCTGGGAAAAGGATTACCGATGAGTGAGTTTGAAGAGATTCTGCAAATTATAAGAAAAGATGATCCTAAAAAGTTCTCAAATCTACTTCAAAAGGTAATTTCATGCATGGTAGATGATCCTCTGGTTGCCAAGCTGAACATGAAATACTTCTTTGTTCACGGAGAAAAAACTCATGACTTCGGAAGAAGTATAGTGGAAATGATCAATAAGTACTTCCTGATAGGCGACACTTCAAAAACTGAAATTGAGAGCAGAGTGCTGACTTTAATGGAACTCAGTAAAGCGATGTCATTACAGAATGGGGTGAGAGTGTGATATACAACATCGAGGTTGAAACCAAATCGCCTCTTCTTATTGGCTCAAGCTCGGGAAGCGATATCTGGTCAAAGGACATTGTCATGAAAAAAAACCTTCCGATAATACCCGGGTCAGCCATTAAGGGAGCATTGAGAGAAGTCTCGCCCATGCTAAGCGAATACGTAAATGAAATCAATTCTCTTTTTGGTGATTCTGAAAATCAGGGAAAGCTCATCTTTACTGAATTATCGGTCAAGACTCCAGGCGATTCAAACCTTTTTATTGAACGCACGCATATTTCTATGTATAGAAAGACAAGGACAGTGAGCCAAAAGAAACTGTTTAAGTTACGTGCCGTAAATACTGGAGTGAAGTTCCAGGGAAATGTATTTACCGTTTCATCCTTGACTTCTAGCGAGGAGAGGATTTTTTTGCTCTTACTCTCTCTGGCAAAGAAACTCGGTTCAAAGAAGTCGGCCGGCTACGGTTTTATAGACATCAGACTAACTGGCAAAGTCGAGAAAAGCAGCATAACGAATATTCCCCAAGCAAGAGTTGCACAGATAATATGCGAACCGATGGAACCTTTTCTGGTCACCTCGGAAAGAACTAAGTCTTACCTGTACAACTCTGCCAAATATATCCCGGGATCTAC